>JAITAX010000190.1 GCA_031283865.1 Eubacteriales Family XIII. Incertae Sedis bacterium | reverse complement strand
CGCTGTCGGTAACGGCGAACTCGACGGATGGCGGCGAGTTGTCATATAAGTGGTACAACGGCGCTGACGCCACGGCGATACCAGGCGCGACGAGCGCAAGATACACGCCGCCCAAGACTGTGATCGGCACGTACTATTACTACGTGATTGTCACCAACACCAACAATACAGCCAACGGCAACCCGACAGCGAGCACGACGAGCACCGTTGCGACGGTAACGGTCATCGAACGGTCAAAAAACATAAGCTTGGATCCGGCGCCGGCGTACAACTTTCCCGCAGCCGACTTCGGTTACGGCGTGCAGATCCCGCTGACCGTCACGGTAACAAATACCGGCAATGATGTAACGGGTCTTTTAGACATCAGCCTGACCGGCGCCGGCGCTACGGCCTTTGAGCTTTCCACAGACGAATTGGGCAGCATAACGACCGGAAGCGCCATGAACAGCGTAACGTTCACCGTAGCGCCCCAGACCGGACTTTCGGCGGGCAGCTACAGCGCGACAGTCACCGTGGCAGGAAACGGCATCACGGGATCGCTGGGCCTGTCTTTCACGGTGAATGAACCGGAACCGGTTGTTACGCCGCCGCCGGCCGCCGAGACACCGCAGATCACCGCACAACCTGCCTCTGCGTCCTACCCCGCAGGAGCGGTCGCAGCCGCGCTGACGGTAACGGCGAGCGTAAGCGACGGCACGCTGACGTATCAGTGGTACCGCAATACCGAGAACAGCACCGTCGGCGGCACGCTGATCGCGGGCGCGACGGGCGCGAGCTACACGCCGCCTACGACAGCGACAGGCACGACCTATTACTACGTGGTCGTTACCACTGCCGACGGACAGGATAAAGCGACGAGCGCGCTTGCGGCGGTGACGGTGACGGCATTGCCGCCGACCGGCGGTTCCGGCGGTACCGGCGGTTCCGGCGGCTCCGGCGGCTCTGCGTCTGCCGCAGCCACAGAGGAGATCGCGGAAGAGGAAACGCCGCTTGCGACCATAGAGGATGAAGCGACGCCGCTTGCGGGTTTGATCGCGGAGCGCATCGCGTACATCACGGGTTATCCGGACGGCACGGTGCATCCGGAAGACGGCATTACGCGCGCGGAGGTCGCGTCCATACTGTTCAGGCTGCTCAGCGACGCGGCGAAGAACGATTCGCCCACATCGACCTTTGCGGATGTAGAGGACGGCAAATGGTACGCGCAGGCAATCGCCTATCTCGCGAGCAAGGGCATCCTCAAGGGCTATGCGGACGGCAGCTTCAAGCCGAACGCGCAGATCACGCGCGCCGAATTTGCGGCTGTCATCTCCAGGTTCGACGCGAGCGACGCCGCGGCGGAGAACGCGGTAAGCTTCAGCGACGTGGCGCAGAGCCACTGGGCTTTCGAGCCGATCATGATCGCGGCCGGAAACGGATGGCTCGACGGCTATCCCGAAAACACGTTCAAACCGCAGAACGCGATTACGAGAGCGGAGACCGTAATGGCTGTCAACAACATGCTGGGCCGCGAATTGTCCGTTTCGGATATTCCGGCCGACGCACCGCGCTTCAGCGATCTGGACGCGAGCCACCGGGCTTATGCGGCCATAATGGAAGCGACCTATGATTGGGAAGCGGAAGCGGCCGACGCGGACAAGGAGGACACGGAAGCGACGGACACGGAAGCGGCCGATACGGACAAGGCCGATACGGAAGAGACCGAGAAAGCCGAAGCGGAAACGACCGACAAGTAACGCAGAAGCAATAGGAATCGGACAGAGAGGGGGAGGTCGCGCCGCAGGCGCGGCCTCCCTTTCGCAATGCGGCAAAAGCCGGCAAAGTCGTCTTTCGCGCGCTCAGCTCTCGCGGCAGACGGGAAAGGACGCCGTGAATACGGTGCCGCGCGCTTCGTCGCTCTCCGCGACGATTCTGCCGCCGCAATGCGCCGCGATGCTCTCGGCGATGGATAGCCCCAGCCCGTAGCCCTCACCGCTTCGCGCGCGGTCCGCGCGATAGAAACGCTCGAACAGATGCGCGAGTTCGTCTGCCGGGATGGGGACGCCGCTGTTGTGAACGGAAAGCGCCGCCCTCGACCGGCGGGCGCTCAGGGACAGGCTTACGGTTCCCGCCTCGTCGGAATACTTGACGGCGTTGTCCAGCAGGATGGATACGAGCCGGTGAAGCAGGATTTCGTCGCCGTTCACGAAGACATCCGAATCGACGCGGCTCGCGTCAATCTGTATCCCCCGGCCGAACGCGAGCGATTCAAAAGAGAGGGCGGCGCTGTGGACGAGTTCGCTGAAATTGACCTTGACGTGAGCGGCCGGCGGTCCGGCACCGTCCGATTTCGCGAGAAACAGCAGGTCGTCCACCAATTTCTTCATCCTTTTCGCTTCGGCCTCCGTGTTGTCGATCCACCGCAGCAGCTCCCGCGCCGGCAGTTCGCCGCAGCCGCTTTTCAGTATGCCCGCGTTGGCGAGAATGACGGTCAGGGGCGTCTTTAACTCGTGGGAGGCGTCGGCCGCGAAACGGCGCTGTTGCTGCCACGCGCGCTCCGCCGGCTTGAATACCCATCCGGACAGAAAGAAGCTGACGACGAAGAAAGCCGCGAGCGAAGCGAGCAGGGAGAGCGCGGAGAGCAGGAATGTGTTGCGCACCGCCGCCCGCTCCTCGGACAGATCGATGAGCGCGACTTTGAGGCCGCCGTATTCGGAGCGCTTGAGAAAGCGCAGGTTGTAAGAGCGCAGCACGCCCTCGTTGCCCGTCGCAGCCATGACCTCCCGCGCGATTTGGCGCAGACTGCCCTCGGTCACGCTGATGTTCTCCGCGAAGAGCAGTCGCGGAATTTCGGCTGTGTTCACGCGAAACACGAACGCGGGGACCGGCACAAAATCATCCGGCAGGCGCTGTCCCACGTAGAAAGGGCGCGGCTTCTGATCGTCCCGCCTGTCCGCCAGCATCCGCAGCATCACGCGGCTTTCCTCCGTTTCGCTCTTGTAGCCGGAAACACAGATCGCCGAAAACACGATGAGCAGCACGAGGAAGATCAAGAGCATGTTGATCGCGATGAATTTTTTGCGCAGTTCACGGATCACGTCTTTTTTCCTCCAAGCGATAGCCCATCTTGCGGGCCGTTTCTATGCCGACATTCGCGCCGAGATAGAAGAATTTTTTGCGCAGAAAAGAGATATGCGCTTCCACCGTATTGTCCTCGGCGTTCGAGTCGCTGCCCCATACCTTGTCGATCAGCGTTTCTTTCGTCGTAATCCGCTGCGGATTGGACATTAAAATCTTCAGGATCTCCAGTTCTTTGAAGCTGATATGCACGGATTTCTCGCCGCAGCGCAGGGCGCCGGCGGAAAGTTGCAGCGTGAGGTCCGCGAAAGTGAGGACGTCGAGGACGACCTCGCCCCGCCGCCTTGTGAGCGCGCGGACCCTCGCCAGAAGTTCCTCGGGAGAGAAAGGCTTTGTCAGGTAATCGTCGGCGCCGCAGTCGAGCCCTTTCACCTTGTCGGCCACCTCGTCCCGCGCCGTCAGCAGCAGAACAGGCGTCGCGTTCTTGGCCTCGCGCAGCCGCTTCACGACGGCGAAGCCGTCCATGCGCGGGAGCATCACGTCGAGGATCACGGCGTCGTAGCGCCCGCTCATCGCGTAATCCAAGCCGTCTGCGCCGTCGTATACGAGATCGACCCTGTATTTTTGATTCTTCATGATCTGCGCGAGGGCCTCCGCAAGACGGCGCTCGTCCTCCGCGATTAAGATGTTCACGCGGCCCCTCCTTTCAATCCCGGCGTCTGTTCGATTCCGGTGGCGCTGATTCGCAGCGCGCTTCAACCGCAGCGCGCAAACCGGGCAGGCAGTACCATTGTATCATTCTTAATATTAGCAGAGAAGACTTAAATCAGTCTGAAAGAGATTTTTCAGACTGATTTAAGTTTTGCGTTTTATACTGTCGGTAAAACCGGCGCGGCGAAGCGCCGGGAGATTGCAGGAGGCAGGGATGCAAACGGTTTTCCGACGATACGAAAAAAAATACCGGCTGAACGCGGCGCAGTACGCGGCGCTTGCGGTCCGACTGGCGGGCAGGATGACGCGGGACGCCTACGGCGCCTACACGGTTTTTAACCTGTACTACGACACCGCCGGCTTTGATCTCATCCGCGCCTCCGTCGAAAAGCCTCTTTACAAGGAGAAGTTGCGGCTGCGCTGCTACGAAAGTCCGCGCGACGACACGCCCGTCTTTCTGGAATTGAAAAAGAAATACGACGGGATTGTCAGCAAGCGCAGGATCAGGCTCCCTTACGCGGAGGCAAGGGACTTTCCGCGCAGCGCGGACGCGGCCCTCGCGAACGGCTCACAGATCGCGCGGGAGATCGAATACTTCCTGTCCCGCTATCCCGTGTCGGCAAAACTCTTCCTCGCGTATGAGCGCGTCGCGCTGAAAGGGGCGGAGGCCGACGGCGATTTGCGCATAACTTTCGATTCCGGCATACGCTTCAGGCTGACGGATCTGCGGCTCGACAGCGCTGCGCGCGGGCGGGCGATATTGGAGGACGTGATCCTGATGGAGGTGAAGAACTCGGGGAATCTTCCGTCTTGGCTGTGCCGCATACTGAACGAAGAAGCTGTATTCCCCGCTTCGTTCTCCAAGTACGGATTTTGCTACACGGAGCATATCCTGCGGGATGCCCTCGGTGAAAGGAGGCGGTCCGCCCATGCTTGATCGCTTGACAGGCAGCGTGATCGGCGCGCAATTGACCCTCAGCGGCGTCCTGCTCTGCACGGCGGCGTCCATCGTGTTCGGGCTGTGCATTGCCTGCATCCACATGCTGAAAGGCAGGTACAACAAGAATTTTGTCGTTGCGCTGGCGCTTCTGCCGCCCATGGTGCAGATCGTGATTATGCTCGTGAACGGCAACATCGGCGCGGGCATCGCCGTGGCCGGCGCGTTCAGCTTGGTCCGGTTCCGCTCCATACCGGGCAGCGCCGGGGACATCGGCAGCATCTTCTTCGCCATGGCGATAGGTTTTGTCACGGGTATGGGCTATCTGTTCTACGGCTTGGTGTTTCTCGCCCTCATCGGCGCGGCGCACTGCGCGCTCTCTTTCAGCCGCTTCGGGAACGGGGACCCCGATACGCGGATATTGAAAATTGTCATACCGGAAAACCTCGATTACGACGGCTTGTTCGACGATCTCTTTTTGACCTACACGGACAGCGCCACGCTGGACCGCGTGAAGACCGTGAGCATGGGCAGTCTGTACGAGCTGACCTATTCCGTTCGCCTCAAATCCCCCGCCGTGCCGAAAGCGTTTATCGACGCATTGCGCTGCCGAAACGGCAATCTGAACATAAGCCTGAGCCGCGAGCAGACGTCGGCGGATGCGCTGTGAGGCGCGGCGCCCGCGCAGCGCCGAAAATCGGGAAATCCTTGGATCCGATTGCAAAAATCGAAATGATATGTGGGCAGATACGAATAGATACAGGCAGGAGGGTAAATTTGAAAAACAAAAAAAAGACAGAAAATGCGGGAAGCATGGGACGCGCACGCGTGAAAAAAAGACTGCGCGCGTGGGTGCTGTGCGCGGCTTTATTGCCGGTCGCGGCGCTTTTCGCCGCCTGCGCTTCGGAAACCCCGCCGGAAACCCCGCCCGAAGAGACGGCTGCGGAAACGGAAGCGGCGGTCTCGGCATACGGCTATGACGACGCGGATCTCGACGCCGCGTGGGATGAAAAGACCGCGGACGCGCGGATTGCGCTGAACGGCGCCGGCGCCGCCGTCAGCGGGAGCGGCGCGGCCTTTGCGGACGGCGTCGTCACGATAGACGCGGCGGGGACCTACGTATTCGCGGGCGTGCTCGACGACGGGCAGATCCGCATCGACGCGGGCAAGGACGCCGTGGTGCGGCTCGTGCTGAACGGCGTCGATCTGCACAGCGCGAGCGGCTGCGTGATCTACGCGAAGCAGGCCGCCAAGACCGTACTCGTCCTCGCGGACGGAACGGAAAACGCGATTGCCGACGCCGCCGTCTACGCGGACGCGGAGGAAGAGGACGCGCCGGACGCCGCCGTGTTCGCGCAGGACAGCCTGACGATCAACGGGAGCGGCGCGCTCAGCGTGACGGGCAACTGCGGCAATGCCGTCGAAGCGAAAGACATGCTCGTCGTCACGGGCGGCCGCATCAGCGTGACGGCAAAGGCGGACGGGCTGCGCGGGCGTGACGGCGTCGCGATACGCGACGGCTCGTTCGCGATACAAGCCGAAAACGACGGGAT
>JAITAX010000151.1 GCA_031283865.1 Eubacteriales Family XIII. Incertae Sedis bacterium | reverse complement strand
AGCTGTCTGTGAACCGCTTTCGCGACAGCGGCATCGGGGTCTCTGTGCCGATAACTGATGAAAGCCGCATAGCGCGCCGCATCTCCCAAAACGCCGCTCTCGTTATCCATCCCAAACGCTCCCTTTCACCGTAGACGAAATTTCAAACAAAATTTCAAAACCGCAACAAGTATCATAAATCATACCGGATTACAGGCGAATTTTCAACAGCGCCGGGAATTGTGCTTTGTTTTTTTTACTGTTGTTCCATTTCGTGAACCTTTCATGTTTTTTACAAAAAGTCGGACAAAAGTTAGACGCAACGATATCTTTACGGTTTTCTCGAAAAAGCAAAACCCCTGAAATCGTTTAAATTTCAGGGGTTTTTCATGGTTGCGGGGGAAGGATTTGAACCAACGGCCTCCGGGTTATGAGCCCGACGAGCTACCAACTGCTCTACCCCGCGACATCAGGTATGAAATTGTTCGAAGTGCGGGCGGCGGCTCTGTTGTTTATGAACCCGATGAGCTGCCCCGCGACGATGGGTATAAAACCTACTGTTGCGTTTGCGGTTCGTGCGCGCAAGCGCGTGGTGCCGGAGACCGGGTTCGAACCGGTATGATTCTCACGAACCGCAGGATTTTAAGTCCTGTGCGTCTGCCAATTTCGCCACTCCGGCAAACTCGGCCCCGCAGACGACGCCTCAAGGTCAAAGCCTCGACCGATCCGCGAAAGCCCCGCCGGCGAACCGCCTCGGAACGAAACGATGCCTTGGCGACGCTTATATTATATACCGAGTCCCCGGCGATGTCAATTTAAAAAAAGCGAGAGTTTGATGGATTTTACAGTAAAATTTTTAATATATTTACAACACTCATTTCTCGCGGAATTTCACCTGTATGCCCGTGGGCAAGGGGCGAACACCCAAAGGCTGTCTGATATGGGCGCAGCCGTCACCGGCCGATGTCGCGTGCGATCCGGTCCGCCGTCTGCGTGGCGGTGAGAATGTTCCTCGCGGCAAGGCAATCGCCGATCTGATAAAATTCAGGCGCGCAATCGTGCAGGGCCGCGCCCTCCTCCCGCAGCGGACGCTGCCCGACGGCGCAGATCACCGTATCGGCTTCGAGTTTCCGCACGCCCGTTGCGTCCTCCGCGAAGCAGCCCGCCTCGTCTATCTCCGGCACTTTCGTTGAAGCGAGGATGCGCAGGTTCGGGAGTTTCTTGATTTCCTGCGCCAGCGCCACGCCGTGCACGATATTGGTTCCGACCTCCAGCGCCAAGGCGCCGCCGATGCGCTCGGAAACCGGGAGTTCCTTTCGCGTCGCGATGGTGTCCGGCAGCATCTCGACGACGGTCACGGAACGTCCGTTCTGCGCGAGAAATATGCCCAGCTCCAACCCGACAAGCCCGCCCCCGATAATCACAACGCGCTTGCCCGCCTTGGCCGGGTCGAGATACACGTCCTCCGCAAGGACGACGTTCGGCCCGTCTATGCCCTTGATCGCGGGGATGACGGGGCGCGCGCCCAGCGCGGCGACGATCACGTCCGGCGCGAGTTCGCGCGCGAGCGCGGGCGTCACCTCCGTGTTCAGCCTCAATTCTATCGGCGCGCGCGAAACGCGCAGGGCCTGCCTTTTCAGATAGAGATCCAATTTGCGTTTGAAAGGGATATGCGCCTCACAGAGCAGCGCGCCGCCGAGCCGACCGCTCTTCTCGCAGAGAATCACCGTATGCCCCCGCTCCGACGCGGTGAGCGCGGCCTGCATACCCGCGACGCCGCCGCCTGCGACGAGGACCCGCTTCCGCTCGCGCGCCGGCGCTTCGCACAGGGCTTCGCGTTCATGGCCGATCACGGGGTTCGTCGCGCAGTAGAACACGCCGCTCAGCGTATTCATCGAGAAGCAGCTCATGCAGCGCAGGCATTGGTTGATCTCATCCTCGCGGCCCGTGCGGGCCTTGAGGGGAAAGAAAGGGTCCGCCAGCGTCTGACGCCCCAGCGCCACCACATCCGCTTGGCCCGAAGCCAAGATCTCCTCGAGCTGCGCGGGATCGCACAGCGCGCCCACCGTCGCAACGGGCGTCTTCACGTGCTTCTTGACCTCCGCGGCGTATTTGACGTTCGCGCCGTCCGGCGCAAACATCGTCGGATGCGAAACCATGCTCGCGGCGTCCTCCTCGTGATGGCCTGCGGAAACGTGCAGGAGATCGACCTTTCCGTCCAAAGCTTTCGCGACGGCAATGCCCTCGTCCAAATCGTAGCCGCCCGGCACGCACTCGACGGCAGAGAGGCGGATTTCGATGGGCGTGGCGGGACCGACCGCGCGCCGCACGGCTTCGATGACGGCCAGCGTGAAGCGCATTCGATTCTCGAAGCTGCCGCCCCAGCGATCACGGCGGTGATTGTCGCGCGGGGAGATGAACTGCGCCGGCAGCCAACCGTGGCCGGCGTGGACGGTGATCATGCCGAAACCGCACTGCCGCGCAAGAGCTGCGGCTGCGGCGTAGCGCCCGATCAAATACTCGATCCACGCCTCGTCCATGGCGCGGATTTCTATGCCGTCCGCACGCGTCCCGTCGTCCGGGCCGTAGATGAAGCCCTCGCGCCGGCCCATGATATTGCCGTTCTTGCCCGCGTGGTTGAGTTCCACGGCAGCCACCGCGTTGTGGCGCGTGATGGCGCTCGCCGTGCGCGTGAGGCTCGTCCGGCCTCGCGGATCGTCGCCGCGCAGTTGGAACGGATGGCTGTGCGCGGAACGGGAATCGATCATGAAATCGCCGAGACAGACCGACGCGAAGCCGCCCATCGCTTTCATCTCGTAAAAAGCCGTGGCGTCCTCATCGAGAAAATTCTCGGCGGTAAGCCTGTATATATCCTGCGGCGAAGAAAATATCCGGTTTCGAAATAGGGTCCGGCCCAATTGGATCGGTTCAAATATCCGCTTGTATCTCAATATGCTCATATGCTGTATATCCTTGCTTCATTTCTGCAATCCCGTCCGTCAACTCGCTCAAGAAGTGTTCGGAAATAAATTTTACGGCCCGCGTCGTCCCGCGCGGATTCGAGCGGCTCAGCCCGCCTTTTCCCCGGGCGGCTTCCCCGCCGCCTGTGCGGGCTCCTCCGCGCGCTTCCGGCGCCTCGGCGTCGCGGCAAGGCCCGCGCTCTTGCGGCTCGTGTACACGTTGAGCGTGATGGCCGCCAAGATGATCATGCCCTGCACGAACTTTTGAAAATCCGCGCTGACGCCGAGGAGCGTCATCAGATTCGTGATGATGCCGGCCAACAAAGCGCCGAATACGGCGCCCGGGATGCCGCCCTCGCCGCCGGCCAGATTGATGCCGCCGACGATCATGGCGAGCAGCACGTTGCCCTCATAGCCGTTGGCCGTGGTCTGTCCCGCAAGCCCGTTCATGGAGCAGAGGACCAAGCCGCCTATGGCCGCCGTGATGCAGGAGATGATGTAGGCGATCTTCGTGTTCCTGTACACGCGTATGCCCACGAGCGCGGAGGCCGTCGGATTGCCGCCTATGGCGTAGAGTCTTCGGCCAAAGGTCGTTTGGCTGAGCAGGATCCCGCAGATCACGGCGATCAGCAGGAAGATGATGATCGGCAGAGGAATGCCGAAAGGCCTTGCGTTCCCGACTTGGTACAGAAAGCCGTCGCCCTCGAAATAGATGAAAGCCCCGCCCGTAAGCGTCGGAACGATGCCGTACAGAATGTACTTCGTCGCCAAGGTGACGACAAAGGAGTGCATACCGACATGCGTGACGAGAACGCCGTGCAGATAGCCGACGGCGATCGACACGATGAGGGCGACGAGAAGCCCCTTGGCGACGCCGGCCGATCCGAAATGGTCCGCAGAGGCGAAAACGCTGATGATAACAGCCGACAAACCCGCCATGGAGCCGACGGAGAGGTCCAGACCGCCGAGCAGCACGACGAAGAGCATACCGCAGGCCATAATGCCGTAGACGGATATGGCGAGAAGAATGCTCGCGGCGTTTTTGGGCAGAAAAAACTTGGGTTCGAAGATCGCCATGGCGATGAAGATGATGAGAAGAATCAGGATACGCTGCCCCCACTGCCCGCCGATAAAGCGTATGATCTTGTTGCTCATAAGGCCCTACCCTCCTCCGTATGCTCGCCGGAGGCGGCAAGCAGGACAGACATCTGCGAAACGCTCTCGTATGTAAATTCCTCGAAAAATCTTCCGCCGTGCATGACGAGGATGCGATCCGATATATGCGTCAACTCGAAGAGGTCCGACGAAACCATGATGATGATCGCGCCGTTCTGCGCGAGCTTCCGCATAAAATCGTACAGATCGGCTTTCACGCCCACGTCGACGCCGACCGTCGGCTCGTCGAGCAGGAGCAGCTTGGGATCGCGGGAGAGCCATCGGCCCAGCACGACCTTCTGCTGGTTGCCGCCGGAGAGGTTCGCGACGGGCATATCCTTGTTCCTCGGCCGTATGTCGTAGTTCTCTATCGCGTCCTCCGCCCAGCGCGCTTCGCGGCGCGCGTTCATGAAGCCTAAGCGCGAGAGCCGGTCGTGGCTCGCCACGGCGATGTTCTTCTCCATGGACTGCACGGGAATGAACCCCTCGACGCGCCTGTCCTCGGGTACGAGGCCGAATCCCATGTGAATGTTCTTCGCGATCAGCTTCGACACGGGCTTGCCGTTGAACAGGATCTCGCCGCCGTCCTGCTTGGCCGCGCCGTATATGCAGCGGATCAGCTCCGTGCGCCCGGAACCCACGAGGCCGCCGATGCCGAGTATCTCCCCGCCGTAGGCCGTGAAGCTCACGTCCTTCAGCAGTTTGCCGTAGCAGAGGTTCTTCACCTCAAGGCAATTGTCTTCAAACAGCTTCTTTTCGGCGCGCTCGCGCACCTGCCGCGGTTCGTGTCCGATCATCAGCGTCGTCACGGTCTTGGCGTTGATCTCATCCTTGCCCAGCACCGCGACGATCTTTCCGTCGCGCATGACGGTCAGCCGGTCCGACAGGCGGTACACCTCATCCAGCCTGTGCGATACGTAGAGTATGCCCGCGCCTTTCTTGCGCAGGCCGTCTATCGTGTCGAAGAGCTTTTCGGATTCGGAAGCGGACAGCGAGGACGTGGGTTCGTCCATGATGATCAGCTTCGCGTCCATGGACAGGGCTTTCAGAATCTCGACCATCTGGCGCTGCGCCATGCCAAGCGTATCGACCGCAGCGTCCGGATCTATCTCGAACTCGTAGCGTTCGATGAGCGCGCGCACCTTTTCGCGCATCTCTTTCCGCACCATAAGCCCGTGACGCTCGATCTCCTGACCGAGAAATATATTCTCTGTAACAGTAAGCGCGGGAACCAAAGACAGTTCTTGGTATATCACGGATATTCCGTGCGCGCGCGCGTCCTGCCGGTTGCGGATGTCGACGGGTTTTTCGTCCACGAAGATCTCACCCGCATCCCTGTCGTAGACGCCCGTGATGATCTTGATGATCGTGGACTTGCCCGCGCCGTTTTCGCCCATCAGCGCGTGAACCTCGCCGTATTTGACCTCCAAATTCACGTCCTCGAGCACGGTGACGCCGTTGAATTGCTTGAAG
>JAITAX010000098.1 GCA_031283865.1 Eubacteriales Family XIII. Incertae Sedis bacterium | reverse complement strand
GGGGTAGTTTGCCGTCTCCGCGGAGTTCAGAAGACCCTGCGGAATCGGCGTCATCCATCCCGTGTTCGGCGAGGGCGTGAACACGTTGGGTCCCGGCCGCAGGGCCACGACCTCGCCCTTCGTCGAGATCTCTATGCCCGTATAGTCCACGGTCGGGTCGAGCTTGATGGTCGTGAGCTTCGTGATCGAGGCCTTGCCGCCTGCATCCAAATCCGGAAGTTTTTCCGTTTTGCCGGATGGCAGCGTCACCTCTTTCATGGGCAGGCCCAGCACCATGTTGCCGTTGCGGTCCACGAGGTTGCCGGCGCTGTCGAGGCTGAGCACACCGGCCCGCGTGTAGCGCACCTGCCCGTCCGCGGTCTTCACGGCGATAAAGCCGTCGCCGTTGATGTAGACGTCGAGCGTCCTGCCCGTCGTCGCGGCGCCTGCCCGCGTGTGAAGCACGTCGATCGTGGAAACCTTGGCGCCGTAGCCGAGCTGCGAGGGGTTCGTGCCGCCCTGATTCGCGTTCGGCTGCGAAGCCGCGCGGCGCGTCGAATAGAACACGTCCGCGAAAGTCGCCCTGTTCGCCTTATAGCCGTATGTGTTGACATTGGCTATATTGTTTCCGACCACGTCCATCTTCGTCTGATGGGACTGCAAGCCGGAAACGGCTGAATACATTGAACCTATCATATTGTTTTACACCTTTCAATTTTTTGTCGATCCCAACATCAAAGGCGTTCGGTTTTACTCGATTTCCCGGCGAATCCGTCCGTCGTTCAGGACCCGCAAAGCCTCCTCGAACCGCGAGGTCCGGCTACAGGAAAACCGCTCCTTCGATGTTTGTGAATATATTATCCTTCATCTCGTTTTTGTCCACCACCGTCACGATCGTCTTGCTGCCCGCGTTGACGATGAACGCGGAATCGTTCATTACGATGAGCGCGTCGCGGACGCCCTTGCCGGCCGCCCGGTCGCAGGCCTCGCTGAGCCTCGAAAGATCGGCTGCGGTGGTCGTGATGTTCCTCTCTTTCGCGCGCAGGTCCGCGTGCTTGGAAAAGGACAGCTCTTTCCGCTCGCCCTCGAGTCTGCGGTTCAGCAGCTCTCGGAATGAATTTCCGGATTCGATCTCCGTCCCGTTGCGGTTCTGCCCTGCCGTTTTGTCAGGCAGGCGCGCCGCTCGTTCGGCGATGCTTGCGTGCGGATTGAATCCGCCTTTAATCATTTGATCGGACATGGTTCTCTACCTCACGAAAGCGCGCGTCACGGATTGCCTGCCGCTTCGGCCGCGTCCTGCGCCGCCGAAAGCTCGGCCAACTCCCTCAGACGGTAAGCGTTGCCGCCTATGTAGGCCCACAGTTCGTCGTCCGCGAGCTTCAACTGCTCTATTATGCCGCGAACGGTTTCGACGCCTGAGCCTGTACTGCGCAGGACCGTCGCATACATCCCGATCAGGCCCGCGTTTGAGGCCAAGGCGCTTCCGCCCTTGTCCCCGCTCACGTCCGCAACGGTCATGATGTTCGCCATGCCGTAGGCTTCGCCGCCTATAACCACCTCCGCCGCGCCGTTGAACAGGTTGACGCCCTCGACGATGCCTGTGACGCTCTTCATCTCGCCCTCATCGTTCATGAAAGCGACCGTCGCCTGCTTGCCGATGAGCGACATGCTGTATGTAACCTGTGACAGTTCCTGCATATCCATCAGCGCATTAACCATCGAGAACTGCGCCATCTGGTTGATGAACTGCGTGTCGTCGGCGGGTGAAAACATGTCCTGATTTTGGAGCTGGGCCACCATCAACTGAAAGAAGTCGTCCATCGACAGGTTTTGGTCGTCCTTGCGGCTCGTGCCGCTTGCGTTCATCGATTGCAGAAAATCGCTCACGCCGCTTACAGTGCTATCCGCCATATCAATTTTCCCTCCTTTCTATGCTGTGAGATCCAAACGCCGCGCGTAGCGCAGTGCTTCGGGCGCCGTTTCTTCCGCCGGGATTCCGGCGACGGTCCGGCCGTCCTCAGAACGCTGTTCCTTGCCGCCGGGGTCCGTCCTTTCTCCCGGATCGCCGCCGTGGGCGAGATCCATGAAGAAAGCCATGCTTCGGTCGCCGTAGGCATACGCGGACTGCTGTCCCTGAAACGCGGCCCCGATGTTCGCGCTCACGCTTTCGATCTGCACGTTCTGCAGTCCCAGCGCCTGCACGAGCTTGTCCGTCTGCCCCGCGAGCAGGGCCTGCGTCTTGGCGCTTTCCGCCGCGATGCCGATTACGAGCTTGCCCGCAGCCGTGAGCCGCATACTGACGTCGATCTTGCCGAGTTCGGCCGGTTCCAGCCGCATCGAGAACGTTGTCGGGACCTGCTTGTTTGTGATCGCCGCAAAGAGTTCGCGCGCGATTTGGCTGTAAGGCTCCGCCTTTGCCGCGGTCTGCTGCGGCTGTGCCGCCGGCCGCGCGCCGGCTTCGGGTCCCGCCGCTGCGATGCCGTCCTGCGCAGTCGCAGCGCCTGCGACCTCGACCGCTTCCGCGACCTTGCCGAAAGACTGCGCCGCGCCGCGTTCCGCGAAAGCGTCACCGCCGACCGTTTCGAGAGCCGCGGCCGCATTCGCCGCTTCGCCGTCCGCAGACGCCTCGGCGCCAAGCGCTTTGATCGCCGCGTTCGTCTCGGCTGCCGCGCGTTGCGCGTCGCCGTCCTGCGGGACTTCTACCCGCAGCGCTTTCGCGCGCTGCGCGAGCTGCGCCGTTCCGAGCAGGCCCGTTTCCGCCGCATCCGCCGTCAAGAGCGGCTGCAGCTCACGCGCAAGCGTCGCGTACAAGGGCGTCTCCGCCGCAAGGGCGCCTGAAAGCAGCGTTTCGACCGCCGCGCTGTTCACGTCGCCGTCCGCCGCGCTCGCCTGCGCGCCCGCCGCCGCAAGGGCGTCCAAGATCGCGCCGGCGTCCGCAAGGGTCTCCGCGGTCTCCGCGATTTCCGGCCGGCCCGAGGCGGCAAGCAGTTCTTCGGCAGGCGCCGCGGCAATCGCCCGGAGCAGGGTCTCCTGCGACAGGGCATCGCTTTCCGCAGCGCTTTCCGCAGCGAAAACGCCGCCGCCGAGAAGCAGCTTCACGAGCAGACCGAGGTCCGCGCTTTCCGCAGCGTCCGCAATCCCCGCCTCCTCCGCCAAGACCGCGGTCTTCTGCAAGAGCGTTCCGCCCTTTTGGAGCAGGGCCGCCGCGACCAAGTTTTGAAACAGGGCGGCATCGGCCGCGTTCATCGCTTCCGCGCTCTGCGCGCTCTGCGCGCCCTGCGCGGAAGCAACTGTGTTTACATTCATCATTCCTTTTCACCTCCTTTCACGCGTCAACCTCCGACGGCGTTTGCCGTTCAAAGGCGGACAGATTTTCCCGGTTTTTTCGCCGGGCGCGGGTGCCGAAACGCCGCTTCGACACCCGCGTCCGCCGGAAAGCGGATCAGGTAAGACCCACACGCATCAGACGCGCCGTGTTCACAAACTCCTCCACCTGCCGCTCGCTCTCCTTGAGTTCTTCTTTGCGATAGGCGCTCAGCCTCGATTCGCGCAGCAGTTCTATCGATTTCGTTTCCAGACGCAGATCCTTAATCAGCTCTACCTGCTTCTCGATCCGCCGCTCGATCTGCGCCGCGAGCCGCTTTCCTTTCGCGATCTCCGTTTTCAGGAAACTCTCGTAGCGGAAATACATGCGGCAGGTCGCGGGCGTGACGCCGCCCCCAAGCTGCGCCGTTTGCAGTTCCTCCCTGCACGCGTGCGCCGACGCCGTCATCTCGTCGATGCGGCCGTTGACCGTCGCCAGTTCCGCGTTCAGCGTCGCCAGCGCCAGAATCTCGTTGTCGAGAAGCTTGGACTTGTAGTCGAGCAGCTTGTCTAATTTGAATTTGAATTTTTTCACGCTTTATTACCTTTCAAGACCCCCGCGCTGTCCGTCAGCCCACGGCCCGCTTCATCAGCGACACGCTGTCCTCGTAGATGACCTTTTCCTCGACTTTCTGCTGCAGGAAAGCATCGATGCCGCCGTGCTTGATGATCGCCTCATCCAGCACGGGATTGGTCCCGCTCTTGTACGCGCCGATGCTGACGAGGTCGTAGTTCGCTTCGTACACCGCCATCAGGTTGCGCATCGCGCCCGCGGCGTCGATCTGCTCCTGCGGCACGATGTCGTTCATCAGCCGGCTGACGCTGCCCAGCACGTCTATGGCCGGGTAGTGGTTGCGCATGGCGATGGTCCGCGACAGGATGATGTGGCCGTCTATGATGCCCCTGACCGTGTCGGATATAGGCTCATTCACATCGTCGCCCTCAACCAATACGGTATAGATCCCCGTTATGGAGCCGTTCTCAAAATTGCCCGTGCGCTCGAGCAGCTTCGGCATGAGCGAGTAGATCGACGGCGTATAGCCCCTCGCGACGGGCGGTTCCCCTGTCGCAAGGCCGATCTCCCGCTGCGCCATCGCGAAGCGCGTCAGCGAGTCCATCATCAGCAGGACGTCCTTGCCCTTGTCTTTGAAATACTCCGCAATCGCCGTGGCCGCCTGCGCGCAGCGCAGGCGCTGCATCGGCGGGCGGTCCGAGGTGGCGACGACGAGCACCGTGCGCGCAAGCCCCTCTTCGCCGAGGTCCCTTTCGAGAAACTCACGCACCTCGCGGCCCCTCTCGCCGACGAGTCCGATCACGTTGATATCCGCCTTGACGTTCCGTGCAATCATGCCGAGCAGCGTGCTTTTGCCCACGCCGCTGCCCGAGAATATGCCCATGCGCTGGCCCTTGCCGATCGTCAGAAGCCCGTCGATCGCCTTGACGCCGAACTCGAGCACATCCTTGATCCGCGGCCTGTCCAACGGGTTCGAACCCGCGCTTTGGATATCGTACTCCGTTTCGTATGCCAGATCCGGGCCGCCGTCCATCGGCCGGCCCAGAGAGTTCACGACCCGGCCCACCAGACCCTCGCATACGCCGATTTTCAGCGACGCGCGCGTCGTTTCAACGAGGTTGCCGCCGCTGATGCCCTCCGGTTCTTCATAGGGCATGAGCAGCACCTTATTGCCGCGAAAGCCGACGACCTCAGCGCCGATGTAGCGTTCAAGGCGTCTGCTGTCGTATATCTTGCACAGGTCGCCGATCTTGCATTCGGGTCCGTTGGACTCGATCATCATGCCGACGACTTGGTCTATCCGTCCGAACTGCCGCGAGGTTTCCGCGTTGCGGATCCGCCGCAGGTATTTATTTACATCCATCAAAGGTCCTCAGTCAGCGTTTCCCTCAAAATCGCAAGCTGCGACGGAACGCTCGCATCCACGACGCCCGCGTCCGTTTCGAGCATGATGCTGTCGTCCTCCTTGACGAGAACAGTGCTCAGCCCGTCCGCGAAATGCTTGATCTTCTTCGTGATATTCCTGTCGAGATGCAGCTCCAAGGTATGCTGAAACTCCGAGAGATAGAGACGGAGCACGCCCTCGTTCTCCCGAACGACCTCTGTGAGCATCTTGGAAACGGCGTTCATATCCACGCGGCATTGCTGCCGCATGATCTTCCCCGCCGCCTCCACGGCGATCAGGATCAAATCCCTCTCTTCCCTGTATACTGCCTCGAGCCGTTCCTTGCGCAGGCATTCCGCCAAGGCTTCCAACTCGTTTATGGCCTCCGCGGCCTCCGCCAAGACGGCCCGCCGGCCCTCCTCCGCGCCGCGCGCGTATCCGGCTTCAAAACCCGAGCTTTCCGCGTCCTGCTTGATCTGTTCGGCCTGCTTTGCGGCCTTGCGCGCGACGCCCGCCGCCTCTTCCCCGGCCGC
>JAITAX010000053.1 GCA_031283865.1 Eubacteriales Family XIII. Incertae Sedis bacterium | reverse complement strand
TATAATCAAAATCATCCGCATGCTTGTCTAAATACTTCTTGATGTGCTCAGGATAAAACGCTGCAAACTCGTCAATCTTATCCGCCGCAAACGCGCTTAACGGGACACCCCCCCCCACGAGCGTCACGGCCAGCAGGACGGCTATCAGTTTTCGCAATATTTTCGGAGGTCCCTTCGGCCCTCCCATCGAACTGCCTTTTTTCGTCATATTCCTATCATTCCTTTCTCTGTTATCCGTCCGCCTTCCGGCAAGCGCCGGGATTCGGGCTTCAAGATTTGTCCGAGCGCGACAAGGGGCCGCGCCGGAGTGCCGGTTTTGCCCGGACCGCGATTCCCCCTCCTTTCCGCGTCCGAGACGATATATCCTATGCAAAAAAGACAATTGTCACGGCCGGGCATTCCTGCCCGCGCAGCCAAATGCAGCGCGCATTGGCTGCAAAGCAAGAAACCCGCCACGAAGCAGGCGCTCGTCAATATCCTGCTTGCTTTCCCTTATTATACACCTTAAAGGTCACATTTCGGTAACATTTTATAAATTTTTTTAAAATCATAAAAAAAATTCGCAAGGCCCTCCGCGGGCGGCGAGACGAGGGCCGCGGCGTTGCGAAGAGCGGAGAGGATTACCAAGCCACCGGCCGGCCGGCTCTGCGCTGTAACAAAAAAAATGAATCCGAAACTTTAAATCCGTCAAATCGGTATTGACAAAACCCCGGCGCATGATATAGAATCATTTTATGAAGTGTAGCGATTTTTAAAATTGTGCAATTGCGAATTGCTTATTATTGAGAAATCATTGTAAAAGCAACGATTTTCCTGTATCGAGTAATAATTGCATAATAAATGAAAATTCTGCAATTCTGTTCGGGAGTTCCCGGATGCGTGCGCGAACCGCCCGCACTCCGGTAATATCCAATGCGCATTGCGCGCAGCATGGGGACTGCTGCCGGGCGGCGGCAAATGGGGGAGAAGAGTATTACGGCTTACAAGGAATGGCAGCGTGTTGAAAAAAAATATCTGTTCTCCACGCCTATAGCGTATACCCTGCGCCGCCGCCTGCAGGCGGTCCTGCAAGAGGACGCGCACAACGGGCCGGACGGCTACCGTGTGCGTTCCCTGTATTTCGACACCATCTCGGATGCGGATTTTTTTGACAAGCTCGACGGGCTGGAACAGCGGCGAAAGGTACGCCTGCGCATCTACCCGCCGGACTACGGCGCCGTCAAGCTGGAGGTCAAGGAGAAGAGCGGCGCCTACCAGCGCAAGCGCACCCTGACCGTTTCGCCGGAGGACGCGCGGGCGCTGATCCGCCGCGATTTCGACGTCTTGCTGCGCATGGAACACCCGCTGGCCTCGGAATTGTTCGGCATCCTGTACGCGGAGGTCTACCTGCCGCGCTGCATCGTGGAGTACAAGCGACAAGCTTTCCTCGCGCCCGGCGGCGACGTGCGCTTGACTTTCGACAGCCTGATCAGCGCCCGCGAGGGTTGCTCGGAGCTTTTCGCGCCCGCGCTGAACCTGTATCCGGTTTTGGATTCGAGCGACATCACATTGGAAGTAAAGTACAGTCATTTTCTTTTTGGTTACATCCGCGACACCTTGGGGGAATACGGCAAAATAGAACGGTCTGTCAGCAAATACTGTCTTTCCAGACACATAAGCTACATCCAATCATAATCGAGTTGCTTGCACGGAAACGGGCCTGCCCGAGGCAGGGCGATTTACTTCGCTCTCGATTCGGGGCCTTTCGCTTTCGCGCGGCAACGCAAATAGGGAGTTTTTTCGTGAAAGAAATCTTGAGCGAATACCTGAACGCGCAAACGGGCGTGTTCACCGTGCGGGATATTCTCCTGCGCTTTGTCGTCGCCCTCGTGCTGGGCATCGTCATCTATATCTCCTACCGCTTCTCTTTCTCGGGCGCGGTCTACAGCGCGCGTTTCAACGTGTCGCTCGTCATGATGACGTTAGTCAGCACCTTAGTCATGAGCGTCATCGGCAACAACATCGCGCTTTCGCTGGGCATGGTGGGGGCGCTCTCCATCGTGCGCTTCCGCACCGCCGTCAAGGACGCCCGCGATACCGCCTACATCTTCTGGTGCATTGCGGTCGGGATCTGCTGCGGCGTTTCCGAATTTCTCGTGGCGGGCGTCGGCAGCGCCGTCCTGTTCCTCTTCCTGCTGCTCTTCGGCGCCGTCCGCCGCAACGACCAATTCATGCTCATCGTCCGCGGCGCACAGGACGCGGAGCAGCTCATAGAGGCAAAGGTCGGGCAATACTTCGACAACAGGGCGCAGATCAAGGTCCTGAACGCCGCAGACGGGCGTGTGGAATACATCTTCGCGCTGTCGGAGGCGATGCTGACGGCGGCGAAGAAGAAAAACGCTTCCTCGATTGTCGATATCCTGCGATCACTGGACGGCGTACAGGCCGTCCAGCTCGTAAGCCAGAACGATGAAATCAATCGCTGACAGCTTCGCGCGCCGTGCGCGCGGCGCGCGCGTCAAGAGGTTCCGCACCCTGCTCTGCGCGGGTCTGCTCGGCGCCGTCTTGCTCGCCTCCGTCGCGCTCCCCGCCGCGCTCGCGCCGCATGAGGCCGCGCGGACCGGCTACGTGCAGCACAGGGACGCGATGCAGCCGGACGCGGACGAACAGGCTGTGGCATTTTTGGACGATGAAGACTATGTCCTGAACGGATTTTCATCCCATCTGCCGCTCGTTCTGATCGACACGGACGACAAACCCATTCCCGTACATCAAATCTTCGACCAAGAGAAAGGCTATATGACGCCCATCCCGGGCGTGGAGCCTTTCGTGTCCTGCGAGCTGTCCATCTACGACAGCGGAGGCCGCAATCACCTCACGGACGAAGCCACCCTGCGGACGGAAGCGAAGATCAAGCGGCGCGGAAATTCCTCACACAGTTACAGAAAGGCCCAATACAAGCTGAATCTGCTGACGGAGGACGGTGCGGAGAATCACCTGTCCCTGCTCGGCATGGAGGCGGAGGACGAGTGGATCTTGAACGGAAACATGTTGGACAAGTCCCTGCTGCGCAACTATATGGCTTTCACCGTCGCCTCCGGGCTGCTGCCCTACACGCCGGATTTGCGCTACTGCGAGGTGCTGCTGCGGGACGGCGACCGGCTGCGCTACGAGGGCGTCTACCTGCTGATCGAGAAGATCAAGCAGGGGCCGGGCCGCGTAGAGATCAGCGACGAGCCGCCGCGCGGCGGGGAACACAGCTATCTCCTGCGGCGCGACCGCTACGACCCCGAAAATACCATGCTGCGCACCTACGCCACGGAGAAAAGGCTTTCCGCGGGCTATCTCGGTCTGCTGTACCCCAAGAAAGACAAGCTGGACGAGGCGACCCTGCGCTACGCGGAAGAGGACGTCAGCGCTCTGGAACGAATCCTGTACGCGGACGACATCAACGTATTCCTGACCTATCCGGACTACATCAACGTGGATTCTTTCGTGGATTATTGCGTGCTGAACGAATTTTTTGGCAATTACGACGCGGGATGGAATTCCACTTATTTCTACAAGGATTTGGGCGGGAAGCTGTGCGCCGGACCCGTCTGGGACTACGACGGCATACTGGACAACTACATCCCCGAGCCTATGGAACCGGAGATCACCGCCTTTGCCGCCGCACCCTGGTTCGACCGCCTGATTCGGGACAAGGCTTTCGTCGAGCGCGTGCTCGCGCGCTACGAGGAACTGCGGCGCGGCCCGCTTTCGCCGCACAGCACGGAGGCGCTGCTGCACGACGCGGCGCGCTACCTCGGACCCGCGCAGCAGCGGGATTGGCAGCGCTGGCAGGATATCTACACGGGTGACGCCTATGCGCTGAAAGACGCCATCGTCACGGCGGCAACGACGCCGGCGCAAGAACCGCGCCGGCAGCGCCGGCAAACGGACAGCTACGAGCAGGAACTGCTGAAGCTCCGCTACCTGCTGAACGCGCACGGCGCGGCCATTCCAAAGGCCCTGCCGCAGATGAAAGACTTGGACGCGGCGAGCATCTCTGCGGCGGACGACTACAAGAAAGGCTCGCTGCTCGTATTATTGTTTTTACTCGCTTTCGCATCCGCCGTGTGGATCGCGCGCCGGCACGGCAGCGCGTAACGGCGCGGCGGACGACAGCAGAAAACAGGGAAACACGAAATGAATGACATAAAAAAGAAAAAAACATTTCAAAAGCTTCTGTTCATCGGAAGCACTTTGATTTCAACGATCTACATTATCTGGCGGGCCGCGTTCACGCTGCCCCTGAACTTCGGCCCCGTCGCGACCGGCTTCGGCGTCCTGCTTCTCACAGCCGAGGCGAGTGAGGTGCTGGAGCTGGCCTTGGAGTTTTGGCCTTTCATAAAAGGCTCGGCGCCGGAGATGCCGGAAATCCCCGAGGCGTGGTATCCGCATGTGGATATCCTGATCGCCACGCACAACGAAGCGCCCTCGCTGCTCTACAAGACCGTGAACGCGTGCAAATACCTGCACTATCCGGACAAGAGCAAGCTGCACATCTTTCTCTGCGACGACTCGAACCGGCCGGAGGCCGCCGCGCTCGCCGCGTCTTTCGACATCGGTTATTTCGGCCTTGCGGAGAACAAGCACGCCAAGGCGGGCAATCTGAACAACGCCTTGCGGCATACCGACTCGCCCCTCGTCCTGACCCTCGATGCCGACATGATCCCGAGGAGCAATTTCCTGCTGCGGACCGTGCCCTACTTCTTCCTGCCCAAGATGAAGAAGGAAGACGGCGCCTGGGTCCCCCGCGAGGACGGGGACAGCGCCGCAGCGGAAAAGATAGGCTTCATACAGACGCCGCAGAGTTTCTACAACCCCGATCTGTTTCAGTACA
>JAITAX010000001.1 GCA_031283865.1 Eubacteriales Family XIII. Incertae Sedis bacterium | reverse complement strand
ACTTGTCCTCGTCCGACCGCTCGGCTCCCGGTTTCTTCTCGGCTGATTTCTTGACCATGCCCATCATGCCCTTGTGGATAAGCGACAGCTCCTTGTAGTCGATGCCGCCGCGCAGGTGGAACACGCGCAACGGCTTGCCCGCGCCATCCGGGAAGCCTCTGTCCATGATCTCCGAGTAGTCTGTGACCGCCGGGTCCGCGAGTCCGACCGTGAACACGACGAGGTTTTTCACCGGGTTCTTTGCTACAAACGAAACGCCGAGGATACCGCCTGCGTACAGCCCACCGCCGTAGACGGCGCAATCATATCCGGCGAGCATGGTGGCAGATGCTTCTCTGCGCTCGATACTATCCGCGCCGAGTTCTTCGGCAATCCACTCCGCATACTGCTTTGTCCTGCCATAATGCGATTGGTAAATGACCACTGTATTCATATCATCATTCCTCCGTGAATCCCCTCCCAGTTTCTTTTGCTGCCGATGTCGCAATCAACAATTTAACGGCAAGTAGCATGGCTTGATATTTCGTGGTTCGACACTTCATGTCCTATGTTCAGCCCCCATATTCCACAGTGTCTACATCCCCGTCGAAATAGACATAATCCCCTTGCGGGAGATTCCACATCGCCTGTATATGCCAAGGAAACAGGACACCACGGTCATTCTCCCTGTAGTCTGCGAAAACACCAGTCCACGGCGTATAATCCATCCCTCCGCCAGACACGGACATCGCTCTGTCGTCGGTAGTAAACGTTGCTATCTCCCCAGCCTCATTCACAGTAAATATGCCACTGGCCGTGATTCCTTGATATGTGATAGTCGCCCTCGCATGGTTTTGGTCGATATGTTCCAAAGTCACATAGTCGGTAAGCCAGATGGACGGACAAAGCGGGCTTTCACCCAAGAGCGTTACAAGCTGCGCTTTATCCATCAATTCTCCTGTCTGGTCAACGACGGTGGCCACTTTGCCCAGAACGCCTCTCATGCCTGCGTTCATATCAACCAGATAGTCATATCCATCAAAGGGGATTCCATAAAACGACGTTTCAATGAGCGCTGTCCTGTTCGGACGCACTGCGAAGTCGTACAGCGTGTAGTCGATGGTCATATCTCGTCCGTCCAGATTGAACTGGACATCCTTCATTGACAGTCTGATGTATGTCATCTTTGGTGTCCCGATGTAGCCGGAATGTTGGATGAACCTCTGTATCGCCTCCGGTACGTCGGCAAAATCGCTCTCGCTGAACAACTCGCCTTCATCGAATACAGTGTTCTCTGCGCTCGTGAGCCTGTCCACGTCGGCTTGAAACTCCGATTTTAGCGGGCTGTACGGGACACTCTCGAAAATCACCAAACCGCCGATTATAACAAGCACGATTCCGACTGCAATACCCACTCTCTTTTTCCTCCCCGTCATCTGCCCGACCCGCTTTCCGGCAGGCTCCCAATCGCCGTACGCTTCATCCCTTTCACAGCCGATGTCGCAATCAACAGACCAAGTGCGATGGCAGCGATGTCCACCCCTGTCCTGACGAGCAAATCCAAGATGCTCACGTCAAGTACCAGAGGCATGAAGAAGTTGAAGAACGCGAGGTTCACCGCGAACAGCGAACAGGCGATGGCAAGCGGGTGGCGATACCTGCCTGTGGCCGCCGCGCGGTTGCGAAGCCAAATCGTCACTCCGGCAGAAACGGCTCCCGCACCGATGCACCATAGTATCGTCACTACGGGCTTGGCTTCAAACGACGAGTAGGTGCCGAACACGTTATATTGGAGCATACGCCCAAGCACGAATACAACCGTCGTGATGGACACCCATGCGGCGGTTTTCGCGGGTGCGCCCTTGCCGGCAATGGAGGCTGCATCCCGAACGGTCTTGCCGCCGTTATCCCTTTCTGTAAGCAACAGCCCAATCAGCAGCCCCATGATGAGCAGCGCGAAGCCGTCTACCAGAGCGTATAGGACGTTGTCCAGCAAAAACGAAGTGCCATGCGGAAGCTGCTCAAACAGGAATACCGCCCAGATGAAAGCCAGCGCAGCACCGTACTTTACGCCTCGGACGATTCTGTCTCCGCTAATCCCGCGGTTGAACAGCAAGAATGCCGCAGCCAGTATGCCATACACTAACAGGGCCAAGACGCCGAATGCGATTGGCAAAGTGCCGTTCGTCACAAAGACGCTTGGCTCAAGCACGTTCTGTTCCGCTTGCGGCATTACCATCTGGATTGCGATACGGAACACGGTGGTCACCGCGCTCACCGCCAATATTTTCAAAACTGTCTTCATGTCTTTCACCTCATCAACGGTTCCATGAAATAGCCGATGTGCTTCTCCACCATCTTCGCTACGGCTTTCTTGTTCTTCGCGTTGTCGTAGAGGTTCATCATCAGGTAGATGGGCGCGAAATACTCGATGGCCAGAACCTTCACGTCCCTGTCCCTGTATCCAGTGGAAGCTATCGCCTCGCGTATCAAGACCTCCGCATAGTCGATGACGCCACCTGTCAGATGCTTGTTGAGCAAGGCCGCCATTTCCGGATTGCGGTACTGTTCCAAGGTCAACATCCTGCGAAAGCACGACGCGAACTCATCCTCTGTCCAATACCTGAACACCCCTAAGCTGAACGCCCTTATCTTCCCAAGCGCCACCTCACGGCAGGCATCTGGCGTCTCCTTAAACGCTCCGATGGGAACATCGAACTCCGCTGCCTTTTGCATATCTGCCTCTGTCATCCGCTCGACGATGCTATCGAAGATGTCGCGCTTGTTCTTGTAGTGCTTGTACAGCGCGGGCTTGGTCACGCCAAGCTCTGCGGCGATTGCGCTGACGGACACGGCCTCATATCCGTCCTGCGCAAAAAGCCTTAGCGCGGCTTGCAGTATATTCTCTTTGGTGTCAGCCATTGAAACAGTCTCCTTGAACCAGTTACCAATCGTTCACTAATAGTATAAGTGACCGACCGTTCACTTGTCAAGTATTTATGAGGACGGGCTCGACTTATAAGCGGCGCCGAGGTAGCGTAGCGATGATTCGAAGTATGTCTGCATTACGGAAACCGAAATGCACACCCCTCGGCTACGGTCAAACGATTCCCCTTACTGTTCAACGATTTGCCTTTTGCTGTGTGCATTTTTGCGAGAACAAGGGGGAATCGTTGAACAGTAGCCGTAGCCTGAACGGCGAAAGCCACTTAATCCATTCAGCCGCGCTCTGCCCGTGGCATTCCGCCACCCGCCCTGCACGCCCGAAACCCCTTGATTTCAAGCCATTCCGCGCAAAAAGAAAACCACCCATCGCTACAATTCCTTGTATCAATAGATGGTAGGTAGTCTGGCGCCCCCGAGATGATTCGAACATCCGACGCACGGTTTAGGAAACCGACGCTCTATCCTCTGAGCTACGGGGGCGTGACGCGGCGGAGCGTTCTCGCTCCGCCGTCTGTTCAATTATAATCCATCGGATGCCCGGAGCGCAAGGATTTTTTCGCCCGGTTGACCTCCGTCTGCATTTCCCGTCTGCATTTCCTTGTTTCAACTGTTGGGCAGGCGTGCTCTGCGGCCCGGGCCGTCCGCTCAAACCTCGCGCGCCGCGATCTTCTTCAGCTTCGCGAAGCGCGGCAGGCCGTCCTCCGTTTCGAGCGCCGTCTCGCCTTGGATCAGCGGCAGGGCGTACTCGACAAAGGGTTGCAGCAACCCGTTGCCCGCCTCGTTGATCCACTCGCGCGGCACGCGTTTCTCTGCGTTGGCCACATCCACAAGGTCCGCGAGCGTCGTCTTGCAGCTGTATGCGGGTCCGTCGGCGCGCGTAAAGGCGACCATCTTGTCGCCGGCGCCTGCTTCAGCCGCTTCAAAGGCCGCCCGACCCGCCATGTACGCCTCCTCGATGTCCGTGGCCGACGCGACGTGCGCGGCGCAGCGCTGCAAAAGGGAGAGTTCAATGCCGCGGGCCTTGACGCCGATCTTCGTATGCGCGAAATTCGCGAGGTTCGCGGCGAGGCCGCCCATTTGCGCATGGCCGAAATCGTCCTTGTTTCTGCTTATATCCGAGAAATACGATGAGATGTAGTCGCCGTTCTTATCGCGGATGCCCTCCGAGACCACGACCACGACATCGCGCTGCCGCTCGTGCGCCCGCGCGGTATCCGCTATGAAATCCGCAAGATCGAACGGAATTTCGGGCAGGTATATCAAATCGGGACCAAGGCCCTTGCGACAGGCCAGCGCGGAGGCCGCGGTCAGCCAGCCCGCGTTTCTTCCCATGATCTCCAGCACGGTAACGGAGCCGTTATTGTATACCTTGGCGTCCAAGCTCACCTCCATGCAGGTGGTCGCCACATATTTGGCCGCGCTGCCGTAGCCGGGGCAGTGATCCGTCAAGACCAGGTCGTTGTCGATGGTCTTGGGTATGCCTATAATCCTGCACGCATAGTCGTTCTGCGCCAAAAACGCGCTGATCTTGCTGCAGGTGTCCATCGAATCATTGCCGCCGACGTAAAAGAAGTATCGGACGTCATATCGCCTGAACGCGTCCAGCAGGCGCAGATAATCCGTATCGTCCGTCATAAAATCCGCGAGTTTGTAGCGACAGGAACCCAAAATGGCGGACGGCGTGTATTTGATGCGCGCAAGCTCCGCCGGGTCCTCAATCGTCAAATCGTAGAGCCTGTCGTTGAGTACGCCCGTGATGCCGTGGGCCGCGCCGTAAACCTTGCGAATGCAGTCCGAGCGCAGCGCCGCCTCGACGCAGCCCAGCACGCTCGCGTTGATTACCGCCGTGGGACCTCCGGACTGACCGATAATGCAGGAACCCTCCAATCTTTCCATGTCTGTTCTTCCTTCCGTCTTTTTTCGACCCTCAGTCTTTCTCTTCGCCTTTCTGCAACGCAATCGCGCCGCCCCGCGCCATCGCAACGATCTCATAACCCGCCAGCATTTCCACAAGCAAATCTATCTTTTCCGGCCGGTCGCTGTGTTCCAGCATAAGCGTCGTGGGAGAGACGTCCACGATCTCGCAGTCCATGATCTTGGCGAGGTCTATGATCTCGCCGCGCTGCTCCTTGGACAGGCGGATCTTGATTAGAATGAGTTCCCGCCTCGTCGCGTTGAGATCGTCGAGGCGCTTCACATGCACGACGTCCATAAGCTTTTCCAGTTGCTTCACCGCTTCCTCCGCCACGTACTCGTCGCCCTCGACGACGACCGTCATGCGCGTGATGTCGTGGTTGCTCGTGGGACCCGCCGTAATGCTGTCTATGTTGAAACCCCGGCGCGCGAGCAGCACCGAAATGCGGGACAGTACGCCCGGCTTGTTCTCCATAACCACCGAAATCGTATGTTTCATAGCGTTCTCCGCGACGCCCTCCGCAAGGCGCCGCACACCTCCTTTCACATATGTGCGCGGATTATGACTTATCATATCACAGGGATTTTCGCATGTACATAAATTTTTCGCATTTTTGCGCGCCGCGTAAAAAAAATGCTTGTCCCGGCCCGCACTTTTTACTATAATAGTATCCATCGGCGCAAGGCGGCGTGACGGCCGAAACCCGTTTCCCTGCGGTCCCATTTCGATGCCGTCTCGCGCCAAGGCACCGACTTCGTTCGCACAGCACAGACCGGCGCACTGCGCCGGTTTCGGGAGGCTTTCGATGATTGAAATTCGTTGGCACGGTCGCGGCGGCCAGGGCGCAAAGACTGCGGCCCTGCTCCTTGCAGACGTCGCGTTTTCGACGGGCATGTACGTTCAGGGCTTTCCCGAATACGGCCCGGAGCGCATGGGCGCGCCCATAACGGCGTACAACCGGCTCGACGACAAGCCCATTCGCGTACATTCCAACATATATTTCCCGGACATCGTCGTGCTGGTGGACGAAAGCTTGGCGGAATCCGTCGATGTCACGGCCGGGCTCAAGAGCAACGGATCCGTCATCGTGAACACGACGCAGAGGCCCGAGAAAGTCCGGGAGATGTTCGCGGACTGCGAAAGCGCCGTCTACGCCATAGACGCGCGGGACATATCGCTGCGCTGCATCGGCAGGAACCTGCCCAATACGCCGCTGCTCGCCGTCGTCGTCCGCACCGCGGGCATTATGGAGGAAAAAGCATTTTTGGACAATATGGAAGAGTCTTTTGCGCATAAATTTTCGGCGAAACCCGAGGTCGTTGCGGGGAATATGAACGCGATTCGCGAAGCGTGGAGGGGGGCGATTCTCCTTTGAAAAAGAACCTTATGGAGCGCATGACGCCTGCCGCCGGATGGCGGACGCTCAGCCCCGCCGCGCAGGTGTTCGGGGAGGGAAATTCCGAATTTTTCCTTACGGGCGAATGGCGCACGGAAACGCCCGTCTGGACGCGGGACCGCTGCAAGCAATGCCTGCTCTGCTTCCCCGTGTGTCCGGACAGCTCCGTACCCGTCGAAAACGGCAAGCGCGGCGACTTCGATTTCGACCATTGCAAGGGTTGCGGGATCTGCGCCAAGACCTGTCCTTTCGGCGCCATATCGATGCAATCGCCGAAAGCGGGATGAAAGGGGCGCGACGCGAATGAGCAAAAGGGACAGGCTGTCCGGCAACGAAGCGGTGGCTGCGGCCATCCGCCAGATCAATCCCGACGTGGTGGCGGCTTTCCCCATCACGCCGTCGACGGAAATCCCGCAATACATCTCGTCTTTCAAGGCGGACGGCCTCATCGATACGGAGTTTATCACCGTGGAATCCGAGCACAGCGCGATGTCGGCCTGCATAGGCGCGAGCGCGGCCGGCGTCCGCGCGATGACGGCCACGAGTTCCGCCGGCATGGCCCTGATGTACGAGCTGCTCTACGTGGCGGCCTCCGACAGGCTGCCCATCGTCATGGCCGCCGTCAACAGGGCGCTTTCGGGTCCCATCAACATCAACGCGGACCATTCCGATTCCATGGGCGCGCGCGACTCCGGATGGATACAGATCTACAGCGAAAACGCGCAGGAGGCCTACGACAACATGCTGATGGCACACCGCATCGCCGAACATCCCGACGTAATGCTGCCCGTCATGATCTGCCAGGACGGCTTCATCACGAGCCACGCCGTCCAGAACATCGTGACGGAGGACGACGCTTTTGCAAAGGCGTTCATCGGGGAATACCGGCCCGAGAAATATCTGCTGAACCCGCAGGAATCCCTCGGCGTGGGACCCTACAGCGTTTCCGTCTACTACATGGAGATCAAGCGCCAGCAGTTTGAGGCCATGAACAGCGCGCGGCGCGTCATCGCGGACGTATCCGCCGAGTTCACGGCGCGGACGGGGCGCGCGTATGCGATGTTTGAATCCTATCGCATGGAGGGCGCGGAGCTTGCCGTGCTGCTGATGAGTTCGTCCGCGGGTACGGGCAAAGTCGCCGTCGACGCCCTGCGGGAGCGCGGCGTCAAGGCCGGTCTCGTCAAGCTGCGCGTGTTCAGACCTTTCCCCGCAGCGGAGCTTGCGGGCGCTTTTCCCGGGGTCAAGGCGCTCGGCATTATGGACAAGAGCGACGGATTTTCCGGCTGCGGCGGACCGCTCGGCGCGGAGGTTCGCGCGGCGCTGTACGGCAAGGCCGACGGCATCCGAACAATCGATTATATTTACGGGCTCGGCGGGCGGGACGTCCGCGTCGAGGATTTTTATGAGATATTCGACGAACTGGCGCGCATGGCGGGAGGCGCGGAAGCGCCCGATTGCCGCTATCACGGCGTTCGGGAATAGGGTGCCCGGCCCGACCCGAGCGCGCGTCGCCCGCCGGCGATTTCGAACGCAAAGGGCCGCCCAAAACGGCGGCATGGAGAGATTATACCCATGGCATACAACACATACAGCCTGAAAGAAGCGGCAAACCGACCGGAACGCTTCGTCGCAGGGCATCGCATGTGCGCCGGCTGCGGCAGTCCCGTCGCCGTCCGCGCCGTGATGCGCGCGCTGCGCCCGGAGGATCGGGCCGTGGTCTGTTCCGCCACGAGCTGCCTCGAGGTTTCGACCTGCACCTACCCTTACACCTCTTGGAACGATTCCTTTCTGCACACGGCTTTCGAGAACGCAGCCGCTTCGCTGAACGGCGTCGAGGCCGCCTACAACGCGCTGAAAAAAAAGGGGCGTTTGACGGAGAACTACAAATTTATCGCTTTCGGCGGCGACGGAGGTACCTACGACATCGGCTTTCAATCCCTTTCCGGCGCGATGGAACGCGGCGCGGATATGGTTTACGTCTGTTACGACAACGAAGCCTATATGAACACGGGCATACAGCGTTCCTCTTCGACGCCGATCTACACGGACACCACCACCTCGGCGACGGGCAGCCGATCAAGCGGCAAGCCGCAATTCAAGAAAAACCTGACCAAGATCATGGCTGCTCACAACATCCCTTACGTAGCGCAAACAACATTTATCGGTAATTTTAAAGACATTCACAAAAAGGCGGAAACCGCTATCTACACTGAGGGCCCGGCCTTTCTCAACGTGCTGGCGCCCTGCCCGCGGGGCTGGCGCTACCCGGAGTCCGACCTGATGGAGATCTGCAAGCTCGCCGTGGAGAGCTGCGTATGGCCGCTCTTCGAGGTGATCGAGGGCGAATGGGTCTTGAATTACGAACCCAAGAAGAAGCTGCCCGTCAGCGAATATTTGAAAGTGCAGGGCCGATTCAAACATCTCTTTGAAAAAGGCGCCGAAGATCTGATAGAGCGCATCCAAGATGATATCGACCGCAGGTGGGAGGATTTAATCAACCTCTGTAATATATCATGATGCAGCAAATAAGAAAAAAACTGAACCACTACCTCTTTTCGGACGATCTCCCGCTGCCGGGACGAATGTTGAACCTAATCTGTGCATTTGGCTTCTGCGCCGTGACGGTCGCCACGATTGCGCACGCAGTCGAGCGATCATCCCCTTACGCGATCTGTATCATGTTCGTGATGATGGTGATTATCGTCGCCGTCACATGGCTGTTCAACAAATACCAACGGTATGCGCTCGGCAGTCTGCTTGCCGCGATTGCTTTCTGCAACATCCTGTTTCCCTTGCTTTTCTATGTGACGGGCGGTTCGAACGGCGGCATGGCCGCTCATTTTGTGCTCGGCATCACGCTGTGCTTCATGCTGGTGCGCGGCAGGGCGCTCACGATTCTCGTTCTGCTCCAAATCGCCGTGATTCTGGCCTGCTATCTGACGAACGCGTTTCATCCCGAGCTGTTCCCGGTCCTGACGGATTACCAGCGGTATATCGACATATTGCAGACCATACTCACCTCGGGCCTGTTCATCGGCTTTGTCCTCGTCTTTCAGATGCGCATATACCATGAGGAAAAGCAGAAGGCCGCCGATGCGATGCGGGCGAAATCCGAGTTTCTCGCCGGCGTTTCCCACGAGATTCGCACGCCGCTGAACGCCATCATCGGCCTCGGCGAACTCGAAATGCGCAAGAACCTGCCTGCCGACACCTTAGAAAATTTAGCCAAGATGCAAAATTCGGGAAACATCCTTTTGGGCATCATCAACGATCTGCTCGATATCTCCAAGATAGAATCCGGGCATTTTGAGATGGTCCCCGCAGAGTACGACCTCGCCAGCACGATCAACGACACCGTGAGCCTGAACATCGTGCGCCTCGGCAGCAAGCCCATCGATTTCTCGCTGGAACTCGAGGACGATCTGCCCGCGCGCCTCTTCGGGGATGAACTGCGCATCAAGCAGGTCCTGAACAACCTCCTGAGCAACGCGTTCAAATACACACGCGAGGGCAAGGTCACGCTGTCCGTGAAGGGCCTGCGGGACGACGACTCGTTTTGGCTGATCTGCAGGATCAGCGACACGGGCATAGGCATCCGCGAGGAGGATATCGGCCGGCTGTTCACCGAGTACAACAAGCTCGATATGCGGAGCAACCGCTATATCGAAGGCACGGGACTCGGCCTTTCCATCTGCAAGAACCTCGTCGAAATGATGGACGGACGCATAGCGGTGGAAAGCGTTTACGGCAAAGGCAGCGCTTTCACGGCCACCATGCGGCAGCAGCCCGTGAGCGACGCGACCATAGACCGCGCCACGATGCAGAACCTGATGTCGTTCAATTACAACATCGAACGCAACAAGCGCGGCAAGAATCTGATCCTGACGCAGATGCCCTATGGCCGCGTTCTCGTGGTCGACGACGTTGTCACAAATCTCGACGTCGCGAAAGGCATATTGCTGCCCTACGGACTGACGGTGGACTGCGCGAGCAGCGGGCGCGAGTCCATAAAGTTAGTGCGCGCGGGAGATCCGCGCTACGACCTCATCTTCATGGACCACATGATGCCGGAGATGGACGGCATCGAAGCCGTGCGCATCATCCGAGAGGAAATCGGGACGGATTACGCGAAGACCGTGCCGATCATCGCGCTCACCGCGAACGCGCTGGCGGGGAACGACGATATGTTCAAGGCGCACGGCTTTCAAGATTTCCTTTCCAAACCCATAGACATCTTTAAAATGGACGCCGCCCTGAACGCTTGGATCAAGGACGCGGCGCGCGAGGCGGCCTACCGCGCGGCGCACATGAACGCGGACGCGCCCGCGCCCGAAAGCGGCGCGGCGGAGGGAGCGCAGCCGCCCGCAAAGGACGCGGCGCCCGCCGCGGCGCAAGCGCCGAAAAAAAACGCCGCAGAGCTGCGGATAGAGGGGCTCGACGTCGCGGACGCCCTGCGCCGTTTCGGAGACAAAGAGAGCATTTACATCACGATACTGCGCTCCTTTGTGACCGGCACGCCCGCGCTGCTCGAGCGCCTCAAGGCCGGCGAGGCGGACGATCTCGGCGACTATACGATTACCGTACACGGGATCAAGGGCAGTTGCCGCAACATAGGCGCGAAAGCGCTCGGCGACGAGGCGGAGGCCCTCGAATTTGCCGCGAAAGCCGGAGATGCGGACAAGATTCACGCGGAAACGGACGCGCTCATCGCGGGCGTCCGGCGCCTGATCGCGGACATCGGCGCCGCCCTCGACGCGCGGTGATTCGATGTTCAGCGGCCAAGGCGCGTCAGAAGATTTTTCGCTTTTGCGACTGCGGTCGATTTCGCTTTGGACGCCGCGATTTCGGACAATCCCGCAAAGCGCGCGTCGTCCTTGGGGATGAGGCCGCGCTTTGCGGCCTCGGACAGGTAGGGCGCATACCGCAGCGCAATATCCAAAACGCGGTTGACCCAAACCGGCGGTTTTTCGCCGGCGGCGGTCGAGGCGCCTGCGGCTTTCACGCATTCGGTCAGCATCGGCCAGAGCAGCGGCAGCAGCTTCGCGTCTTTTTCCGGCGAACGCACCAATTTGGCCGGGCTT
>JAITAX010000255.1 GCA_031283865.1 Eubacteriales Family XIII. Incertae Sedis bacterium | reverse complement strand
GACGGAGTCCGCGCGCAAGGAGGACGCCGCGTCCATGTACGAGATCCTGCCTTAGACCAAGGGTCCGCGCGGCGCGGGAGCAGCGCAAAAACGCCGCCCGGGGGGCACCCCCGGGCGGCGTGGCGAATCTTTACTGTCGCGTGAAAGTAACCGCTATTTGTTACTGTTCAAAGGTTCAATCAAAACTATTATTTTATGTTCGAGATATCAGGCCCCGTGATCCGAATAGGCTTGCATTTCACAAAGCGGCCGGCGCCCTTTTTGCCGAGGAATTTGCCGTCTTGGTACACGAGGGCGCCTCGGCTGTAGGTCGCGGCGGGGTAGCCCTTGAGCTGCACGCCCTCCCATACGGTGTGGTCGCCGGCGCCGTGCATCAACGCGTTCTCAATCGTGAAATTCTTCTGCGGATCGTAGAGCACGATGTCGGCGTCGAGCCCCGGCCGGATCGCCCCCTTTTGATCGGACAGCCCGAAGATCTTGGCGGGCGCGGTCGCGCAGACCTCCACGACCTTGCTATAGCTGAGACGCCCTTTGTTCGCCTCAGACAGCATGTAGGGGTACATGTTCTCGATGCCCGCGCAGCCGTTCGGGATCTTCGTGAAGTCGTGCAGGCCCCAATCTTTCTCCGCCTGCAGGAAAGGGCAGTGGTCCGTCGCGACCGTCGCGATGTCGCCGCGCAGCAGACCCGCCCACAGCGCGTCGCGGGATGCCTCCCCCTTGATCGGCGGCGAACATACCCAGTTTCTCCCGTTTTCCCGCTTGTAGACCTCGTTCGTGAAGTGCAGGTATTGCGGGCAGGTTTCCGCAAAGACGGGGTAGCCCTCGTTTCTGGCCCTTGTGACCGCGTCCATGCCCTGCTTGTTCGCGAGGTGAACGATGTAGAGGGGCGCGTTTAAGCTCTTGGCCCAAGCGATGGCCCTCTCGTCGGCTTCGCCCTCGACGAACTCCGGCCTCGACAGATAGTGATGCCACGCCGAGGTCTTGCCCTCCGCGAGGAAGCGTTTCACGAACATGTTCACCATCTCGTTGTTCTCCGCGTGAACGGCAATCAGCGCGCCGATGTCTTTCGAGCGTTCGAGCACGCGGTAGAACACGCCGTCCGTGACGCCGAAATCGTAGACCATGAACACCTTGAAACTCGGCACGCCGTATTCGACGCAAGTTTCCAAACTGTCGAGCAGATTGCCCTCCGCGTCCTTGACGCCCACGTGAAAGGCGTAGTCCACGGTCGCCTGCGGCGCGCAGATTTCCTCACGCCGCTTCACCGTGTCCTCCATGCGCTCGCCGAAGTCCTGCAACGCGAAATCGAAGACGGTCGTCGTGCCGCCGCAGGCCGCGGCGCGCGTTCCCGCTTCGTAGTCGTCCGCCGAAACCGTGCCGCCAAAGGGCATCGCGAGGTGCGTGTGCGCGTCTATGGCGCCGGGCAGCACGAGCTTGCCCGTCGCGTCGACGACTTTCGCGCCGGGCGCGGGTTCGATGCCTATGCCCACCTGCACGATCTTCTCTCCCTTGACCGCCACATCCGCCGTGTAGGCGGCGGCAGCGCTTACGATTTTTCCGTTTTTAATCAAAAGATCCATTCTGCCCTCCTTTTGCGGCTGTGTCCCGCGTCCTATCGCTCGGTGATCGCGGCCTCCTCCTCGTCGCTGATGAACGAAAGGGTTTCGCTCTTCATGAGGAGGATATACGCGACAAGGCCGATGATGAAGCCGATGACGTAGCCGTTGGCGGCGATCCAAGAGAATGCGGCGTTTTCTTTCAGCAGGGTGCTGCCGAGCGTGGGCAGTATAAAACCGCAGAACCAAGCAATGATCGCGCGCGCGTTCCAGCCGCCTTGATACCAGTAGCGGCCCTCAGCGCCCTGATAGAGCGCCATGACGTCTACGTTCCGCCTCTTGATGATGTAGTAGTCGGCGATGAATATGGCGGCGATGGGCGCGAGAATGCCGCCGTAGACGTTCAGCCAGTCGAATATATAGGCGCCCGGGCCGTTGAAGATATTCCAAGGCTGATACAGAACGGCGATGATGCAGGAGATGATGACGCCGAGCGAGTAGCTGATGCGTTTCGGCGAAATGTTGGAAAAGCCGTTGGCCGGGGCGACCACGTTGGCCGCGATGTCCGTCGTGATGGTGGCTACGAGCACGCCGATCGCCACGACGAAAGTAAGCGCCGGGTAGGGCAGATATTTGAGGGCGACCGTCGGATCGAAGACCGGGCTCCCGTCGGCGTTGACGATGCCGACCAGCGAGGTCGCCTGCGCGAAGAAAGCGCCGACAAAGGCGCAAATCGACATCGCGAGGGGCATTCCGTAGAGCTGCCCGCGAAACTGCGCTTTCTGGTTGACGGCGTAGCGTGAGAAGTCGGGGATGTTCAGGGCCATCGTCGCCCAGAACGCGATGTTTGCCGTAAGCCCGCCGAGAAAGACGTACAGCAGCCCGCCGTTGCTCTCGACCACGGCGGAATTGGTCTTGGCGCGGATGACGTCGCCGAAGCCGAAGCCGTCACCGGTCGCCAGCATCAGGGACCACACGAAGAGCCCGATTGTCAGCGCGATCAGCACGGGGGCGCTGAGCGCTTCGAGCAGGCGAATGGCGCGCGCGCCGCTTGCCGCGATCCAGCATACGGCTGCGAGGAATATGAAGAAGCCGATGTATTGCGCGGAGGCCATACCTTGAAAAGACGGTATGAATACCGCGATGAGCGATACGACCGCCGCGCCGCCGATCCACGACTGGATTGCGTTCCAGCCGCAGGCGGTGACCGCCCTGGAGAGCGCGGGAATATGTGCGCCTATGATGCCGAAAGTCATGCGTGCGAACACGGGGAAAGGGATGCCGTATTTCGTGCCGGCGTGCGAGTTCAGTTGGATGGGAACCAGCACGATGATGTTGCCGAGCGCGACGTTGATTACGGCCAGCCACGGCGAAAGCCCGAGTCCCACGAGGGATGAGGCCATCGCGAAAGAGGGAAGACAGACGGACATGCCGATCCAGAGGGCGGATATGTGATAGGTGCTCCAGTTTCTTTCAGACAGTGAAGTGGGTGCCAAGTCCTTGTTGTAATACTTGGAATCGATCAGTTCGGCGCGGGCCGCGTCGGTCAGTTCGTACAGACCGCCGTGCTCTTTTTGCGTATACTTGGACATACAATACCTCCTTTTTTCTGCAATATCGATTGAATTGTCCGGATTGAACATCCACTTGATATTATACAGTACGCAGGAGGTAAAGGCAAACGGAAATATAAGGAACGGACGGCGCGAACGGGCCGGAAGCGGCCTTTTGCAAGGCTGCGGGGTCCGCTATCCCCTGTCCGCGTCTTTCGCATGGGGGGGGGTAATGCCCTCAAACAGCATCCGGAAAAAGTCCGCTTCCGCGTCCGCGGATGCCGGGAAGCGGAAGCTCCGGTCGAAAAACTGCGCGTTGCAGGAACAGGCGGAGAAGAGGTTGAAAGCGCCGATCATGCAGGCGGCCGCAGTGACGGTATCCGTTTCGCGAAATTCGCCGCTCTCCATCCCCTCGCGCAGCAACTCGCAGAGCACGCGGAATTTGAAGGTGATGATCCTGTGCGCGGCGGAGGCGATCGTCGCGTTGCCCATGAGTTCGGCGTGCAGCAGCAGCCGGGGCAGGATCTTTTTCCCTTTCACGAAATCGGACAGGAAATCCATCTCCATGCGCATGAAGCTGCGGATGCGCGCCGTGCAGGAACTGTTTGGGTCGAGGCGTTCCGCAAAGGAGATGTAAGGGAGGATCACTTTCGTATGCAGGAGTTCCTCGAACAGGGCTTCCTTGCTTGGAAAATACTCGTACAGCGTCGCTTTCGCAATGCCGGCGCGCGCGGCGATCTCAGACATCTTCGCGTTCGTATAGCCGTTCATGAGGAATATCTCGAACGCCGCTTCAAATAACCGTTCTTTCTTTTGCGTCCTGCCGTCTTCCATCTCTTCCTCCCGCAGTCCTACGCGCGGAGCAAGCCGGCCGCTTCCAGCTTTTCGCGCTTCGCTTGGCGCTTCGCGGCGCGCTTCTGCTTGAATCGCTCGCTGCGGTCGTCCACGATGGTGTAGATCACGGGCAC
>JAITAX010000237.1 GCA_031283865.1 Eubacteriales Family XIII. Incertae Sedis bacterium | reverse complement strand
CTGCGGGGAACGCCGTCCTCCGAGGCTGCCGGGGAAGTAACCGGGGGTATCGCTTATCAGTATCGCTTAACAGTTCCTAATTTCCTTGACTTTCAAGCAAAGCGCCCCTATAATATTCAATAAGGCCGAACGTGCGCCGACCTGAGTTCGGTCGCGCGTCGGTTTTTCGAAATTGCCTTTTGACGGCTTCGCACGATACGGTTTGGGTCCCGCGCAATGGGAAACTGTGAACCTCGTCAGGTCCGGAAGGAAGCAGCGATAAGCGGATCTTCACATGTGCCGCGGATCGGCCTTCTCTGCATCCTGCGAAGCTGCCGGAAGGCAATTCGATTTTGATTCCGCGCGCGGTTTTTTTTTCGCGCGGTCCGCTTGGAGCGGCGCGCGGCGGCGCAGGAGACGGAGGCGGTTTTGTATCTCGCACTGTATCGCAGATTTCGGCCCGAAACCTTTGATCGCGTCCTCGGGCAGGAGCACATCGTAAAAATATTGATGAATCAGTTGCGCAGTGAAAGCGTCGGTCACGCGTATCTCTTCTGCGGTACGCGCGGAACGGGCAAGACGACGATGGCGCGGCTTTTGGCAAAAGGCGTGAACTGCCTTTCGGAGGGAGAAAAGCCCTGCGGTCGTTGCGCGCACTGCATCGCCATCCGCGACGGCGTGTTCGTGGACGTGATTGAGATCGACGCCGCGTCGAACAACGGCGTCGAAAACATCCGCGAGCTGCGCGAAAGCGTCAAGTATCCGCCGAGCGTCGGTCGGCGCAAGGTCTACATCGTGGACGAGGTCCATATGCTCTCCGCAGGCGCGTTCAACGCGCTGCTGAAAACGCTGGAGGAACCGCCCGAAAACGTGATGTTCGTGCTGGCGACGACGGAGCGACAAAAGCTGCCCGCGACCATTCTCTCGCGCTGTCTGCGTCTGGATTTCAAACGCGTGCCGGCGGAAACCGTCAAGCGGGGTATGCGCGACATCTGCGCCGAACTCGGCGTCGGCATTGCGGAGGATGCGCTTGCGCTGCTGGCTTCCAACGCCGACGGTTCGGTCAGGGACGGGTTGAGCCTCTTGGATCAGTGCGTTTCGGGCGCGGCGGGCGAAATCACGCGGGATACGGTGCTTGAGCTGCTCGGCAGCCCCGGAGAGGATGGGCTTGTCGCGCTGACGGATATGATTTTTGGCGGCGATATCGCAGGCGCGCTGCGTCTCTTGGACCGGCTCTTGGCGGAGGGGGCGGACGAGCGACAGCTAATGAAAGATTGGATCGAGCACTTCAGGAACTTGATGCTGCTGCGGCATCTGAAGAAGCCGCAGGAGTCCCTGAACATGTCGGTTGAGAATATAGAAAGGCTGCGCGCGCAGAGCGAAAGGCTCACGCCTGCCTTTGTGAACGACGGCATATTCGCGCTGGCCGGCGCGCTGAACGACGCGCGTCAATCGATGCAGCCCCGCGTGCTGCTCGAGGTCGAGATCGTTCGCATGGCGTCGCCGCAGGCACCGGCCGAAGCCCTCGCGCCGCCGGCCAAAGCCCCGCCACCGGCCGAAGCCCCCACGCCGCCGCCGGCCAAAGCCCCGCCGCGGCAAGCCAAACCCGCGCCGCAGGCACCGGCCGAAGCCCTCGCGCCGCCGCAAGCCAAAGCCCCGGCCCCGACCGAAGCCCTTGCCCCGCTCGACTGGCGCGTGATCGTGGCCGAAGCCGCAAAAAAAAGCCCCATGCTGGCGCGGCTGACGGATCGCAACCGCAGCGCGCTCGCGGAAACAGGGGAAAAGGTATTCGTGATCGAGGTCTTTGACAACGTCACGAAGCAAACCGCAGAGGCAGGCCGGGATCTGCTCGAAGCCGCCGCAACCCGCTCGGCGGGCCGTCCGCTCCGCATGGACTGCCGCCTGAACAAGGGCGGCTCGCCCCGAAACCCCGCAGAAGTCCCCGCGCCCGCAGCGGCGCCGCCGCAAGAAGAGGAAGCGATACAGGAGAGTTTTCTTCATGAGTAAAGGGGCGTTCTAAAAACGCCGCGCACAGGCCTTTGCCGCGCTTCTTCGCCCAAAAGCCTCAGTTTGCCCTTGGTACGCCCGCGTTTTCGTCTGCGAATCGCGGCAAATTCACGCAAGATGGTTTTTATAGATCCATGGAAAGAGGAGAATATGCACGATGGGAAAAGGAATGAAAGCCGGCAAGAAGCCCGGAAACCCGAATAAACAGCTTTTGCGAAAGGGCGGCCAAGCCGAACAGATTCGCCAATTTCAAGCCATGCAGCAGCGCATGGACGAGATGCAAGCCGAGATTGAAACGAAAGAGGTCGAAACGACGGCGGGCGGCGGTGCCGTGAAAGTCAAGATCAACGGGAAAAAGGAGCTGGTATCCATAGACATCAGCCGCGAAGCCCTTGATCCGGACGATGTCGAAATGCTGCAGGATTTGATCGTTGTCGCGGTCAACGAGGGCCTGCGCCAAATCGAAGAAATCTCAAAAAACGAGATGGAAAAACTGACGGGCGGCCTGTCCGTACCCGGCCTGCTGTAGGAGCGGAGATGTCGTCAAAATATTACGCAAAACCGCTGAACGACCTGATCCGCGCGCTCTCCGGCCTGCCCGGCATAGGCGGCAAAAGCGCGCAGAGACTGGCCTTTCACATCCTTTCCATGAGCGACGGCGACGCGAACGCAATCGCCGACGCGATCCGCGAAGCCAAGAGCCGCATGAAATACTGTTCCGTCTGCGGCAACCTGACGGATACCGATCCCTGCGGCATCTGCGCGGACAGGACGCGTGATCGTTCCGTGATCTGCGTGGTCGAGAGTCCGCGCGACGCAGCCGCCGTCGAACGCACAGGGGAGTATCGCGGCTTCTACCACGTGTTGCACGGCGTACTCTCCCCGATGGACGGCATAGGACCCGACGACATCAACCTCAGGCAGCTTCTGACGCGCCTGCAAAAGGACGATGACGCAAAGGAACTCATCCTCGCGACCAATCCGACCATAGAGGGAGAAGCGACAGCCATGTACATCGCAAAGCTGATCAAGCCCGCCGGCATCCGCGTGACGCGCATCGCGCACGGCATCCCCGTGGGCGGCGATCTCGAATACGCGGACGAAATCACGCTGTCGAAAGCCATGGAGGGCCGCCGTGAGCTTTGACGGCGCTGTGTTTTCGGCGGTATCGCCTATATCTCGGATTTGAGCCTTTCAAGTTCGGCGTCCACGTCGGAATCCGTCACCGTGCCGTAGGACTTCGCAAGCTTGTCGGCGGTGTCCCCGATTTCGCTGT
>JAITAX010000227.1 GCA_031283865.1 Eubacteriales Family XIII. Incertae Sedis bacterium | reverse complement strand
GTTCAGCGACGACGATGAGGAGCTTGCGCAGGTGGTCGCGCGCCGGCTGCTTGCGGAGAACATAAGCTTTTCCTGCGCCGAATCCTGCACGGGCGGCATGTTCGCCTCGGAAATGACGGGCGTTCCGGGCATATCCGCCGTCTTCGAGCGCGGCATCGTCGCGTACAGCAATCGCGCCAAGACGGAGGAGCTCGGCGTTTCGGCAGAGATCCTCGAGCGGTACGGCGCCGTCAGCCGTGAATGCGCGCTGGCCATGGCGCGCGGTCTTGCGGAGCGCACGGGCAGCCGACTCGCGATCGCCGTCACGGGCATCGCGGGTCCCGGCGGCGGCACGCCGGAGAAACCCGTCGGTCTCATCTACATCGCCTGCGTGTTCGACGGCGAAGCGCATTGCAGGGAACTTCGTATGCGCGGCGGTATGAGCCGCTATCGAAACCGCCGGCACGCGGTGCTGTCCATGCTGTCCATGATCCTGCGCCTGGTCGGCGCGGAAAAAGGGACAGGCAGCGTGAAACCCGGCCGGCCTTGACTTGCCCGATGTTGACAATGTTTAACTCTTTTAGATAATATTATATTTTTTTCTCTGAAATCTATTTACAAATATAGAAATACATGCTATACTGTGTCTAATCACAGAGTGCGTGGCGGTTTAATGCGAGCGCGACGGCTACCTCTGAACTGGCGACGCGTTGCAAGCGGAAAAATTTTCAGAAAAACCCCTTGACCCCGCGCGAAAAATACTGTATCATGGAACAAGAACATATGTTCGTAAATCGTAGGAGGGAAAGATGTCGATCAACATAAACAGAGAAGAAAAGGAAAAGGCGCTGGAGGCGGCGCTGGCGCAGATTCAGAAGCAATTCGGGAAAGGGGCCATCATGAAGCTCGGTGACGACGGCGCCAAGCTGAACATCGCGGCCATCCCGACGGGTTCCGTGAGCATAGACGTCGCGACGGGGATCGGCGGCGTGCCGCGCGGCAGGATCGTGGAGGTCTTCGGCCCCGAATCCTCGGGCAAGACCACGCTGACGCTGCACATCATAGCGGAGGCCCAGAAGCTGGGCGGCAAGGCCGCGTTTATAGACGCCGAACACGCCCTCGATCCCGAATACGCGAAAAAGCTCGGTGTGGACACGGACAATCTGCTCGTTTCCCAGCCCGACACGGGGGAGCAGGGGCTTGAGATATGTGAAATGCTCGTGCGCAGCGGCGCGATTGACGTCATTGTCGTGGATTCCGTTGCCGCGCTCGTTCCCAAGGCGGAGATACAGGGCGATATGGGCGACGCGCACGTCGGCTTGCAGGCGCGCCTGATGTCGCAGGCCCTGCGGAAGCTGGCCGGCGCCATCAACAAATCCAACACCTGCGCGATCTTCATCAACCAACTGCGTGAGAAAGTCGGCGTGATCTACGGCAATCCCGAGGTGACGACGGGCGGCCGCGCGCTGAAATTCTATTCGAGTATGCGCATAGACGTGCGCAAGATCGAAAGCATCAAATCCGGGGATTCGATCCTCGGCAACAGGACCAGAGCCAAGATCGTAAAAAATAAGGTGGCGCCCCCGTTCAAGCAGGCCGAATTTGACATCATGTACGGCAGCGGCATATCCAAGGAGGGGGATTTGCTCGATTCCGCCGCGGACCTGAAAGTCGTGGACAAGTCCGGCGCGTGGTACAGTTTTGAGGGCAATCGCATCGGGCAGGGCAGGGAAAACGTCAAGCTCTTCCTGCGCGAGCATCCCGACATCATGAAACGCGTGGAAGAACTCGTCTTGGCTACGTTGAAACCGGCAGCGCCCTGCGCCGCCGCGGACGAGGTCGAAAGCGAACTTTTGCGCACCGGCGACGGCATGATCGTGGACGAAGACGGCGTTGTGATCGAGTGAGGCGCCACGCCCGGCGGCCCGCTAAAAAATTTCCGAAACACCTAAACATTTTCGCGAATCAGCCGATATAGGTAACAGATACATCGTTAAAATCTCACTTGTAAAAAGAATGTAACCAAAAAATCGTGAAACCCCCTTTTAAAAACACCGAAACGGGGGTACAAGTAAGAAGCAAGGAAACGAAGTTTTGTCTAAGGAGATGATATAATATGGCGGATTTGGGTGTCTTGAGCGGGGTGAACTCCCTCTACGGATACAGCTCACAGATGCGTTCCCTTTACAACATCGAGCGCAACAACAGTTCGCTGTTCAACATGCTGACCGAGGCGGCGAAAAAGAGCGGCGCTTCTTCCGTTTTCGGAAACGGCGCGCTCGACACGGTTGCAAACGGCGGCTTCGGCTCTTGGAACAGCGATGCCTTGAAGAGCGCCGGCGTGGACGCGGACTCGCTGAAATATTTGAAAGAGATCAAATCCGGCGCGAACGGCTTAAAATTGGCGCTCGGCGCCGCGTCGCAAGCGGCGGGCGCGGGCGGCGAAACGGCCGCCGAAAATACGGCCGGGGCGGTCAATGAGATCGTGGACGGCACGAACCGATTGCTGTCGGCGGTATATGAGAACGTGGGGAAAGGTTCCGAACGCCTGTTCGACGATATTGTGGGCGCGGTCAGGACCTATGCGCCGGCGCTTGACCGCATCGGCGTCAAGATGGGGGCCGAGGGCCTGCTGCAGATCGACGCGGAAAAGCTCAAAAGCGCTTCGGAAAACGGCGAACTCAACAAATTCCTCACGCAGACGTCTTCCTCAAACTACGGCTTCACAAGCAAACTCGCGAAAGTGACGGAGAATATCAAAAACAACCCCGCGCACTACACGAACACGGGCGCGAACGCCGTGAACAACACGGGTTACTACGACTACCAATCCTACAATCGGTATTCCAACGTGGGTCTTTTGCTGAACGCTCTGGTATAGGGGCGGGGCAAACGCACGGCTGCTTGCTTCATAGGTCTTGGGACAGCAAACGCTGAAATCTTCAAATTTCAGCGTTTTTGGCTGCCGGGCGCGCAC
>JAITAX010000210.1 GCA_031283865.1 Eubacteriales Family XIII. Incertae Sedis bacterium | reverse complement strand
CAGCCCTTCGTAGGACAGCCGCTCGTTCCACTGCACGACGCCCGGAACTCTGCTTCCGTCCTTGCGCACGATCAGCGCTTCAAAATCCCGCCAGAGCTGCCGCGCGGGATTGTGGCGTTTTGGGGTGAACACGCCGGTTTTTTCATCGCGGCGCCACAGTGTCATCTGCTCGATAAAGGCCCCTGCTTTTTCGAAGAAATCTCCCCCGAGCAGCTTGTAGCCCGTGACGGCGTCGCCGTCCCGCAGAAGCAGGAGCCTGCGGGATTGCAGGGTGTAGAGTTCCGCAAGGCTTTTCGGCTGCGCGATTTTCACGCGCTCCTCCGCGCGCACAGGCGTTTCCCAAATGGGTTTGCCCCTGTCAAACACCGAGCCGTCGTGATCCGACAATACGAAATTCAACAGCAGGGTTCGGAACAGATTTTGTCCCTCGGAGAAGATCAGGCCCAGCTTGCCGAGCCAACCGGCGCCGGGCGATTCCATTCCCTCGCCTCTGGCCGAGGGCTTTGCCGAGGTGTCGTCGAAAGCGTTGAGGTGCAAGAGCCAGCGCGCCGCCTCCGCATAAGAGAGCCTTGCGCTGTCGATCCTGCCTGAAAACAGGCGGACCTTGTTCTCGCTTTGCGAGAGGTCCCCGATCAGCTTGGGGGTTTTATACTCCGTGCATTTTCGCGAGGATAGGCTCGCCACCTGATAAAAGGGCGTTTCGGGGTGAAAGAGATAGAAGCGCTCCCTGAAATAATCAAGGTATTTCGCAATGAGTTCGCAGGAGAAGCGTTCCTTGTCCCAAAGCGATTTCCAGTGCGCAAGGGCATTGTCGCTTGTCGGGGAAAAGTTCTTGCCCTCCGCGTCTACGGAGGAGAACACAGCGTACAGGATCGCCAGAAGCAGGCGCAGGATCGCTATATCCACGGTTTCCGTTTCATTTGCGAGCCGCTTGTATTCGTGGGCGTGCGCAAACAGCTCAAGCAAGGATACTTCTGCGGATCGCCCGCTTCCGTCGATCACCCGTATCCATTGTTCGTCGAGGAGATTGAACGATTTTTCGGCCATATTTAATCTTCCTTTCGCGTTACCGACAGACCTGTCTGTTCGCAATAGCGCACCGTGTAACCCAAGATTTCAGCTTGTAAGTTTTCATCGAGGATAAGCGGCAGCAGACCTGCGAGCCAATAGGATTCCTGCCATGTGTCGAGGCGGTCCGCGATTGCCCGCCGTTCGAGTTCGCAGATGACCTTGTCGATGATCTGCGGGCCGCAGAGCTGCATCGGAAGCGATACCGTGCAGGCGGCCGCAACCCTTGCGACATTGTCGTCCGGTATGCGTTCTGTCGGTATCTCGGCACCGAAAACGACGCCCCTGTTTTTATCGCCTATCCAAGGTAAAAGGCAATATTTACCATCACGTTTTCTCTGTACGGCTGCCACCTCAAGGCTGTCCGCGGTGTCGCGCACGCTCGCTTCCGCTTTCTGCAACGCCCCCGCCGCTTTGATGCTGCTCGCCGCAGTGTTAAGGGCATTCGCCTTTTGCGTGCCTTTATATTCTTTCACGATGTCCAACCAATCGAGCAGCGTTTTGTATGCGGTTCCGGCCGGGGGCCTGAGCCGAAATACATCCGCACGATCTTCTTTTGACTGTTTTTCGCCTTTGTAGGCATTTTTCGCCTTGTCATACGCCGCGCGCTTCTCCGGCGGTATCGCGGCCGCAAGCTTCGCGCGGGCGGTCGCGTCGTCGGATCGCTCTGCGCAGGTCGCGTCGTCCTCATCCGAGTCTTCATACGCGGCCTGAACGAGGGGGGATATGTCCTCCGGCAGGCTGACGCGATCCGGGGCAACGGGCAAGAGCAGCAGCGTGTTCAGCAGCATGTAAGGGCTGTACACTTTCTCGATGGGCGGCGCAAATCGCCATTCCGCCGCGTCCTCGACGCCTGTGACGAAACAGAGCGCCTCTTTGAGCCCGGCCGGCCGCGCGCGCGCATGTCTGTGCAGGCGGCCGATGCGCTGCAGCAGCAAATCCATCGGCGCGATGTCGGAGATGAGCAGGTCGAAGTCGATGTCGAGGGATTGCTCGAGCACCTGCGTGCCGACGACGATCAGGCGCTGCGGTCGCGGGGCGGCTTCCGCGCGGCCCGGCGGACCGAGCCGGTCCCGCAGCGCGTTTTCCTTGCGCATACGATCAATGCCGAGAAATCGCGCGTGAATAAGCTCAAGTTCCGTTTCCGCGAATCGCTCCGCGAGGAGGCGCATCACTTCCTGCGCCCGGCTCACCGTGTTGCAGATTACGCCCGCGCAGCCGCCGTTCGACAGCATCTTGCACAGTCTGTCCGGCAGCGCGGCGTCCGGCAGATATTCAAAGCGCACCGTCTTCGTTCCGCGCGGTGAAAGCGGCGATATCTGTTTGATCGCGTCGCCGTCGCTGTACGTGATCATCGGATACTCCGTGCGCGCGGCCCACGCGGGCGGCTGCGCGGTTTTCGGCTGCGTTTCGGTTGTTTCGGCGGTGTTTTGGGCGGATTTTAACCAGACAGGCGTTTCGGCGGGCGGCGGCACGGCTTTCGCAGCCGTTCCGAGGTAGGCCTCTATAAGCTTCCGCCTTGTCGCGCCCGGCAGGGTCGCGCTCAGTATGACGACAGGCGTGCGGTATTGCCCGAGCCATTCGAGGGCGCGAAAAAGATATTGGTTCATATAGGCATCATATGCATGGCATTCGTCGATGATCACGGCTTTGTACGCGAAAGCGAGATGGCGCAGGGCCGCATGACGCGCTTTCAGCGCCATAAACAGCAATTGGTCGACGGTGCCGACGACAAAATCGGCGAGGACGCCTTTTTTGCGCCCGCAAAACCAATCGTTCACAACGGCGCTTTCTTCGCCCGCGTCGCCGACGTTGGGTTCGGTTTTGAGGCCGTTGTATTCGTCGTTGAGGTGGGATTTGCCGTGCGCGAGAAACATCGCATAATGCGCGTCTTCGCCGTCCGCGAGCGCGTTCACCCAG
>JAITAX010000153.1 GCA_031283865.1 Eubacteriales Family XIII. Incertae Sedis bacterium | reverse complement strand
TCGAGGGAAGCCGCGCAGCGGATCGCCCAAGACGCAGGGGAGGCGTCCGGGTTGACGGCCTTGAAGATGTCAAGGACCTGCTGCGGCGGATTGGCGAGCAAGCCGCCCTTGACCGGCTCCATAATGATGATCGGCTTGCCGTGCTTCCGCGCAACCGCGTAACATTTCTCGGATTCCACCGACAGACTTTTCCAATCGGCGTAGTTGATCTGCAACTGCACGAAATCCATTTCGGGATGCGCCGTCAGGACCGCGTCCAGCGCATCCGCCTTGTCATGGATGGAGAAACCGAGATGCTTGATTAAGCCCTCCCGCTTCCGTTGTGCCAAAAAATTCCAAGTATCGTATTCGTCAAAGGCCTTGCTGCGATTTTCACCCAGATTGTGCAGCAGATAGAAGTCAAAATAGCCGGCGCCGCTGCGCTCCAAGGAGGTATAAAACATCTGCTCCGCTTTCTCACGAGTTTTGACGACCCAGACGGGACACTTCGTCGCGAGCAGGTATCGATCACGCGGATATCGGTCCACCAAGGCGACCTTGGCAGCCGCTTCAGAGCCGGGATAACCCCGCGAGGTGTCGAAATAGCAAAAGCCCGCTGCCATAAACAGATCGACCATTTCCTTGGTTTGCTCCAAGTCGATGGTCTCTCCGGCCTTGGGCAGGCGCATCAAGCCGAATCCGAGTTTGGGAATGCGTTCACCGAGATATCTTTCCATAATATAATCCTTTAATTTTTTCTTGCAATTACGCGCACAATACCTTATAATAAATAAGCGGCGATTTTGCAGGCATGGCGGAACTGGCAGACGCGCACGGTTCAGGTCCGTGTGAGGGTTACTTCATGGAGGTTCGAGTCCTCTTGCCTGCACCATAAGTTCTAAGATCGGCGCCGTCCGGCGTGGCAGCGCCAAGCGCGCACGGCCATCGTCCGCCGACAATCCGAAAGGCGTTTGTTCCCAATTGCCGTTGCGCATAACAGGGGGACAGGCGCCTTTCAGCACACAGCGTACTTCTCGGCCAGCTTTCGCGCGACCCACACGCCGCCGGCGGAAGCCTGCGACAGGGAATGCGTCACGCCCGAGGCATCGCCAAGGGCGTAAAGTCCTTTCACGGCGGTTTCGAGATTTCCGTCCACCTCCGCCTCCGAATTGTAAAATTTGACCTCGACGCCGTAGAGCAGCGTATCCTCGTTCGCGGTGCCGGGCGCAATCTTGTCGAGCGCGTAAATCATCTCGATGATGTTGTCGAGCTGGCGCTTGGGGATGACTAAGCTCAGGTCGCCGGGAATCGCTTTCAGCGTGGGGACGGTGAAAGACTTTTCCATGCGCTTCGCGCTGCTGCGCCGCCCCTTAATCAAATCGCCGAAGCGCTGCAACAACACACCGCCGCCCAGCATATTCGAAAGGCGCGCGATGGATTCACCGTACTCGTTGCTGTTCTTGAAAGGTTCGGTGAATTTGTTGGAAACCAGCAGCGCAAAGTTCGTGTTCGCCGTGTGCAGGCGCGGGTCGGCGTAGCTGTGGCCGTTCACCGTGACGATGCCGTTCGTGTTCTCCGTCACGACCTCGCCGTAGGGGTTCATGCAGAAAGTGCGCACCATATCGTTGTATTTATCGGTCTTGTAGACGATCTTGCTCTCGTACACCGCGTCCGTGATGTGCTTGAAGATCTCGGCCGGCAGTTCCACGCGAACGCCGATGTCCACGCGATTGCTCTTCATGGCGATGCCGAATTTGCGGCAGACGTCCGACACCCATTTGGAGCCCGAGCGCCCGGAGGCCAAGAGCAAATCCTTGCAGCAAAAGCGTTCGCCGCGGTCGGTCCGAATCGCGAAGCCCTCATCCGTCTTGTCCACATCGGTCACGGTGCGCTCAAAGAGCATCTCCGTGCGGTTTTTCGTGTAATCGAAGATCCTTTCCAATATGCGCACGTTCCTGTCCGTCCCGAGGTGGCGCACTTTCGCGTCGAGCAGATGCAGGTTGTTTTGAAGCGCGATGGTCTTTAAGTTGGATTCCGTCGTGGAATACAGCTTGGCCTCCGCGCCGCCGAAGCTGCAGAGGACCTCGTCCACGTATTCCATGAGGCGCAGGGCCTCGCCTTGGCCCACGTACCTGTGCAGATCGCCGCCGAACTGCGTCGTGATGTTGTACTTCCCGTCCGACAGGGCGCCGGCGCCGCCGTAGCCGTTCATGATGTGGCAGGGATCGCATTTGACGCAGGTTTCGACGGCGCCCGTCTTGATGGGGCAAAGCCGTTTTTCAAGCCTCGCGCCGCGATCTATCATCAACACGCGCGCTTTGCTTCTCAACTTGGTTAGCTCGTAAGACGCGTAGACGCCGCTCGCGCCCGCGCCGACTATGATCACATCATAGGATTCCATCATCGGCCCTCCCGCGTATCGCAAGCGCCACTTTCCGGCTCGAACAAAAAACCTCCGCGATAGCCGAGGCAAAGGTTTTTCCGCGTATCCGAATCGGTTTGCATTGGCCGCCGCCCGCATTACTCCGGATCGTCGGTAAACTTCTCAAAATCTTCGGTAACCCGCTCAAACTCGTCGTCATCCAAGATGTCGATCAGCTCAAACTCATCATCGCTGATCTCTTTGTAGCCGTAGATGTACACGTCGTCCGAACCGTCGTCGGGAATAAGCGCGATATACTCCTTGCCTCCGGATTCGAAGACGCCCATGATCTCGCACTCGACGGTCACTCCATCGTCAAACTCAAGCGTTATAAAGTCAGAATCATCCAATTGATGCGTGTTGTTGTCCGACATAAGCTTCTCCTCCCATGCCCGGCTCAATGCCGGCTCGCGGTATTACTATATCACCATTGTCCGCGTTTTTCAACGACTTTTTTCACTATTTGTGCGAAAATTACCGTTCGGGATTTCAGACAGAATCAGACAGAATCGGGGATGCGGTTGCAGCGGACGGTGACGCGCGCGGCGCCGCCGTAGGTGCAGGTGAAGAGGGTGAGGTCGTAACCGCTCGCGGTCATGTCCAAGAAGTCGGTTGCTTCAAGGGTTTCCGTCTTTGCGATTTCGTAGCGAATCGTGTGTCCGATCACGTCGGTGAAAATCAGTTCGTCGCCCGGGGCCAGGGTGTGGATGCCGCCGAAGTGGCGTTTGTAGTTGTGCGCGGCGATCACGGCCGTGTCGCTCGCCGTGTCTCCGCTGTATAGGCAGGGCGATATCTTCAGCTTTTCGTAGCTCCAGTCCCGCATGACGGGCAGGGCAAGACCGAGCGCGGGTATGCGCAGGACGCCCAAGTAGGCATCCCCGCCGACGAAGATCGCGTCCGAGGAATCCTCTGCTTCTCCGTCGACCGCCGCTTCAGGGAGCGCCTCTATGCGCGCGGTGAGCGTGCCGGCGACGCGCGAGGCGGCTTCGGCCGCCCTGCCCGCGTCCGCGAGGTTGTAGAGAAAGAGCAGGCCCGCCGACAGGACGAGCAGCGCGCCCAGCGCCATGAGCGGCACGCCGAAGCCGGCGCGGACGCGCGGGCGGGAAAGGGTTTCGATGTTCATGCCGTCAGTCCCTTCATTCGCCCGCGTGAGCGCCGAGGTGTATGCGCACGGTCCCGTTTTCAATCCGTTTGCGCCTTTTGTTCAGGAATAGGCCCGCAAGGAAGAGCAGTGCGCCCGAAACGCCCATCACGGGAACGGGCCAGAGCAGCTGCCCCGTCTGCGCCAGAGGCGGGTATTCGTCGAAGA
>JAITAX010000071.1 GCA_031283865.1 Eubacteriales Family XIII. Incertae Sedis bacterium | reverse complement strand
ATCAGCCTGTTGCCCCGATAGATCAGGCCCTTTTCGTAGAGCCTGACGAAGTAGGCGCGCACGGCGCGGTTGCAGCCCTCGTCCATCGTGAAGCGCTCCCGCTCCCAGTCGCACGAATTTCCGAGCTTGCGCATCTGCTCCGTGATCTTGCCGCCGTAAACGCGTTTCCATTCCCAGGCCCGCTTCAAAAATTCCTCGCGGCCCAGCTCCTGCTTGCTCTTGCCCTCCGTCGCCGAGATTTCCTCCGCGACCTTTACCTCGGTCGCGATGCTGGCGTGATCGGTTCCGGGGAGCCACAGCGCGCAATAGCCCTGCATACGCCGCCATCGCGTCAGCACGTCCTGCAGGGTCTGGTCGAGCGCGTGCCCCATATGCAGTTGCCCCGTGATGTTCGGCGGCGGAATCACGATGGTAAAAGGCTTTTTCGCGCGGTCGATCACGGCGTGAAAGGCGCCGCTCTTTTCCCACGCGGCGTAGATTCGTTCCTCAAACGCTTTCGGGTCGTAATTCTTTGCAAAATTTATGTTTTGCTCCATAGTATTGACTTAATCCCTCCGATTCCGATCAGCATCGCGTCCTGCGCGCCGCAGCCGCGCCGTTGTCGCCGGGTCGCAGCCGCGCCGCAAACGAACGAAAGCCGTTTACGCCTGTTCCGCAAGCGTTCCGAGGATCACGCGCAGCGCGTTGAACCGCCCCGTATCCCTCTTCCCGAAGCCATAGCCCACACCCGTGATGTTGATCTCGGGCAGGCGCGTACAGCGGGCGTCGAGCCCCTTTAGGATACCGAAACCCGTAGGCGTCACCATCTCCGTGTTCACGTCCTCCCCGACGATGCTGATGCCGCTGCCCTTGAGCATTTCCATCACTGCGGGGACGGGGACGGGAATCAGGCCGTGCCGGCAGTGTATGAAGCCGCTGCCGTCGTGGACCGGCGAACACAGGATCTCATCCGCGCCGAGCAGATCCACGCAGACAGCCGCGCCGACGATATCGACGATGGAATCCAGCGCGCCGACCTCATGAAATACGACCTCCGCGACAGGCGTGTCGTGAACAGCGGCCTCCGCCTCCGCGATAGCCGTGAATATAGCTATTGACATTTTTTTCACATTGCCGTTCAGACCGCTGCCCTCGATCAGGGCGCGGATGGATTTGAAGCTGCGATGTTCCGCGTTCCGCGCGGGGTCCGCGCCTGCGTCCGGGGCGTGCGAGTGCGCGTGCACGTGCGCGTGGCCGTGGTCGTGCGCGTGGTTGCCGTCGTGGGAATGGTCCGGGCCGCCGTGTTCATGCGCGTGGGTATAGGCCCTTTCGTCCGCGTCCGCGCCGCGCGCCGGCGCGTCGGCGCCGTCTATGCGCACGTCGAGATTCACGCCCGTGATTCCGTTCATCTGCGCCTTGCCCACAGCGAGAGAGAAACCCGAAACGTCGAGCTTGTCAAGCTCCGCGCGCAGCTTGTCCGCGTCGGCGCCCAGATGGATCAGCGCGCCGAGCGTCATATCGCCGCTTATGCCCGCAATGCAATCGAAATACAATACGCGTTTCATGTTTGTTTAACCCCATTCTGTCGCGGCGTTTCAGCCGCCGTTAAGTCGCGTGCCCGGTTCCGCGCCGCCGGTTCCGCGCCGCCGGTTTCGCGCACCCGGCCCGGTTCAGGTCCGCTCTGCGGGAGGCGCGGCCATCCTGTCGATCAGCGCGGCCAGATAGCCCGCGCCGAAGCCGTTGTCGATGTTCATGACGCTCACGCCGAGCGAGCAACTGTTGAGCATGGCAAGGAGCGCCGCCAGCCCTCCCAAGCTCGCGCCGTAACCCACGCTCGTCGGCGTCGCGATCACGGGCCTGTCCACAAGGCCGCCCACGACGCTCGCAAGCGCGCCCTCCATGCCGGCCACGGCTACAACGACGTTGGCGCTGCGGATGCGGGGAACGTCGGCCAGCAGCCGGTGCAGACCCGCCACGCCGACGTCATATACGCGCAGAACCGCACTGCCGTAAAACTCGGCGGTCAGCGCCGCTTCCTCCGCAACGGGCATATCCGCAGCGCCGCCCGAAACGACGGCCACGCCCGCGCCTCCGCAGCGCGCGTCGTCGCGCTTGAGCAGAATCATGCGCGCCGTCGCCTCGTACCGGGCCTCCGGGAGTCTGCGCCGGACGGCCTCATACATCTCGGCGGAGGCCCGCGTGCACAGCACGTTCGCGTTCGTCGCGGCCAAGTCTTCCAGAATCAGGGCCGCCTGCTCGGGCGTCTTGCCCTGTCCGAACACGACTTCTGCCGCGCCGCAGCGAAGCGCGCGGTGCTTATCCGTCTTCGCGAAACCCAGATCCCGATACGGCAAATTCTTTAAGATTTCCACAGCCTCGGCGGGGCTTTTTTCGCCCCCGGCCACCTCATTCAGAATGCGCTCAAGAAATGCTCTGTCCAAGAAATGCCTCCGCCTTTCTTTCCGTCCGTATAATACAGTGAAATCGCTTCTTTTAAATTCGCAATGGATTCATCAAGCGTCTTTCCC
>JAITAX010000242.1 GCA_031283865.1 Eubacteriales Family XIII. Incertae Sedis bacterium | reverse complement strand
TCGAACAGGATATTGCCCGCCTCGCAGCGGATGAGCACGGTCCACGAGGGGAAATTGAAGCGTTCGTTCGGGTCGTCGCAGGAGATCAGGTCGTTCTTGATGCTGTCGATGTTCATGCCGTTTTCAAGCACGTAGACTTTCATATCGGCCATGGGTGTTCTCCTACTCTTCGTCTAAGTTGACGGTGATCATCTTCTGCTCCGTGTACTCAAGCACGCCCTGCCAACCGCCCTCCTTGCCGATGCCGCTCTGCCGCACGCCGCCCCACGGCGCCTCGGGCGCGATCAGGTTGTGTCCGTTGACGGAGAAAGTGCCGACGGTGAGCTTTCTGCCCAGCTTCAGCGCGTGCGCGATGTTCGTCGTCCAGATGGAGGCCGTGAGTCCGTAGGTGTTGTCGTTCGCGTGCGCGATGACCTCATCCTCGTCCGTCCACTTTGTCAGGACGGCCACGGGGCCGAAGATCTCTTCGCGGTAGATCTTCATGGAGGGCTTCACATCCGTGAATACGGTCGGTTCTATGAAATTGCCCTTGTCGCCCGCGCGATGTCCGCCGCAGACGAGTTTCGCGCCCTCCTTGACGCCCGATTCGATGTAGGCCATGACCTTGTTCGCGTGTTCGACGGATACCATCGGCCCCATCGTCGTTTCGGGTTTCGTCGGGTCTCCGATCACCTGATGCTTCGCGCAGCCGAGGAGCCTTTCGAGGAAAGCGTCGAAGACTTTTTCGTGGATGTAATAGCGCCCCGGAGAACCGCAGGCTTGGCCGCAGTTGAAGAATTGGTGATGCCCGAGCGATTCAAGCGCCTGATCGAGGTTCGCGTCCGGGAAGATGATGGCGGGGTTCTTGCCGCCGAGTTCCATGACGACTTTCTTGAGCGTCGGCGCAGCCGCTTCCATGATCGAGACGCCCGTTTCCGTGCTGCCCGTGAAACCTACGCAGTCGACGTTCGCGTGCGAGGCCAACAGATTGCCCACGCTGCCGCCGGGACCCGTAATCACGTTCACAACGCCCTGGGGCAGCCCCTCCACGCCGGCGATGGCTTCTGCGAGCCTGAGTCCGATGACGGAGTTGATGGACGGGGGCTTCACGACGCAGGTATTGCCCGTGGCAATGCACAGCGCGATCTTCTGCGACATGAGGAAGAGCGGGAGATTCCACGGTATAATCAGCGCGCAGACGCCGATGGGTACGCGGTCGAGGCAGTACAGGACGTTCGGCTTCGAGCTGTGGATCAGATCGCCGCCCGTGGCGCGCGCGTAGGTGGCCGCCATTTCAAAGTTGCCGCTCGCGCCCATCGTCGGGCCAAAGCCGAGCTTCGCGGGCATACCGTGTTCCTGCGCGCCGAGCAGGGCAAATTCCTCGGCGTTCTCGCGGATTACGGCGCTGATCCTGTTCAGTACGGACGAGCGTTCGGCCTGCGTCTTTTCCGACCACGCGGGAAAGGCCGCGCGCGCGGCGGCCACGGCCCTGTCCACGTCCTCCGCTCCCGCGAGCGGAACCGTCCCGAAAGGCTCATTCGTGGACGGATTCAGCGTTTCAAAGGTCTTGCCGGACGCAGCGTCCGTCCACGCGCCGCCTATGTACATCTTTTTTGTGATCATTGTCGCCTCCATTGACATAGTGAATTTCAACAATAACGTGCGGACCCCGCAGGTCCCGGTCAGGGGGCGGAAAGGAGCGGCCCCTCCGCCTATTCGTGCGCGCAGCCGCAACTGCGCTTGCGGTTGTCTATCGCGCCCTTGATATCCTTGCCGAGCTTCATGTTTTCGAGCGCCGTGTTGATGTCTTCGAGTTCGTAGGTGGACGAGAGCATACGCGAGAAGTCGATGCGGTCACGGTGCGCTTCGATGAATTTCAGCGCCTTGTAGTAGTGGCGCGCGTCCGCGCTGCCGCTGCCGATCACGCAGGCCTGTTTGCGCTGCAGCAGATTCGGCTGAAATTCGACGGCTCTGTTCGAGGTTTGCCCCATGACGAGGTAGGTGCTGTCCTTGCAGAGGAAGTCGAAGCCCTCAAGGAAAGCGTTCGGCGCGCCGGAGGCTTCAATCGCAAATTCGGCGCCGCGTCCCTCCGTCAGATCCAGTACGCGCTGTACGCGGTCCTTGTGCTCCTTGACCTCATCGATGTCGATTGTGACGGCCGCGCCCCATTCTTTCGCGAGCGCGAGCCGCTCCGCGGGGGCGCCTATGGTGATGACGCGCGCCGCGCCGGAGAATGCGGCGAGAAGCGTTGAATAGAGCCCGACCGGACCCGCGCCCTGCACGACGACCGTGTCAGCCGTGCCGATGGGACTGTGGCGCTGCAGGCGTTCATAACCGCTGACGACCGTGCGGAAAGCACAGCCGACGCCGATTGCTTCTTCGTCCGTCACGCTCTCGGGCACGAGGACGACCTCGGTTTTTTCGTTGATGTGCACATATTCGGCGAAGCCGCCTCTGAGCAGCTCGGGGGATACGAAGCCATAGCCGGTTCCGAAAGAATTGCACATGTAGGGTTTGCGCGCGACGCGGCAATAATAGCATTCGCCGCAGAACGGGTGCGCCCACATGATGCGGTCGCCGACTTTCAGCTTGCGGCAGCCGATGTCGAGCAGACCCTCTGAGCCGAGCGACACGATTTCGCCGAGCGTTTCATGGCCTTGGATCGCGGGAACAAGGGGCGGGATGCTCAGTTCGCCGGCCGCCTGATGCACGTCGGTGCCGCAGATGCCGGCGAGAAGCACGCGGGCGAGAATCGTACCGGGCCGTATCTCGGGAATCTCCACATCCCGGATGACCTCCGGCTTTCCGAGTTCCACCAATACGGCTGCCTTGCTTGTTTTGGGAATTGTACCCATGACCTTTCCTCCTTAGATTCATTGGCTGCCGGCAGGCGGCGCTGCGCTTTCCGGCGGCGCTTTACAATGGGGCGCAAGCCCATTTGATAACGATTGGGAAGCGTGTGAACGGGAATCCGCCTACGATTCCCAAAGGAGCAGCTTCAGCAGATCGCGCACGTCGGCGGCGGTGTCGATTTCCTGTACAAAGCCGATGATCGCGTCCGTGTTTGCGTCCGATATGCGCCGGTCGGCCTGCTTCACGCAGTCCCTGAATTTCTGCTCGACATCGTCAAAGGAGAGCATATTGCCGGGGGAGCCTGTGGCGATTTCGACGTGGGCGCTGTAGGATTTCCCGTCGTTGGCGGTGACGGCGACGCGCGCGGGTTCAAGCCCCGTCGAATCCAGCTCGGGATCGTAGGCGAGGCTGATCTTCGCGGCCATATCCAGAATATCGCGGCTCTTGATCGCTTCCTCCGTGTAGTCGTTCAGGCCGGGACGACCGCGCGAGAGCGAAACGGCGACGCCCCACGGCACGGAGAACTGGCTGTCAACGGGGCTGCGCGGATGGGCCTTGTGTTCGAGGGGTTCTCCGAGAAGCCCCTGCGTGCCTTTGCCGCACCAGATCATGATGCTCTTCACGTCCTCCGGCTTCACGCCGTATTTCTGCCGTATCTCAAGGGCGGCGTCGATGAAAGGATGTACGCCGCGGCAACAGGGGTAGGGTTTGATCGTGATGTTCATGCCCTCGAATTTCTCACCGAGCTCGCCGACGAGGATGTCATGGGAGTAGCTGCCTTGGTGATAGACGTTGTAGTAGCCGGAGATGCCCTCAAGCGCGCCCCGCGCGCCCGTCACGCCCTTTTGCGCCAGCAGTGCGGCGGTCATGCCGCCCTTGACGGCAAAGCCGGGGCCCATGCGCTTCGTCAGCACGCCGTCCTTGACGGCCTGCCCGTTGCCGGAGCACTGGTGATAGCCGATGCCGACGGCGGACACGATCTTTTCCTCGTCGAGACCCAGAAGATAGGCGGTTACGGCGGCGGAAACCATGAAGCCTTTCAGCGTCGTGAAGTGCCAGCCGAACTTGTGGATGTTCTGGCCGGGGCGCGTCGCGAGGCCGAGGCGCGAGATCATGTCGCCGCCCACGGCGACCGCTTGCAGGAACTTTTGGCCCGACAGGCCGCCGATCAACTCACCCGTCGCGAGGGCCGTCGTGATCGTCACGACGCCGGGGTGCATTGTCGCGGCTTCGTGTACGTCGTCGTAGTCGAGCGAGTGGCCCATCGTCGCGTTGATCTGCGCGGCGTGCGGCGCGGGCAGTTTGTCGCCGCGACCGAAGACCGTCGCCTGCGGCGCGCCGCCCCATTCGGCGTACAGCTCGTACAGCTCGTTCGCGCCGGCCTTGGATGAACCCGCGAGCGCGACGCCGATGAAGTCAAGCACTTGATTTTTGGCTTCTTTCACGGCTTCGGCGGGCAGCTTCGAGAACGGCGTTTCGATGAAATTCTTTGCGAATAGGTAGCTTGCGTCCATAGCTCTTTGCTCCTTTTTTCGATTCAGTGAATCGCATATGGGTGGTGGGGCCTAAATATCTTTCAGATATTTCTTCATAATGCGCAGCGCTTTCGCGGGTTCGCTCTGCGCGAGCAGGCCGACGGCGAAGAGGATGTACTCGGAATCCAGCAGGAAGCGCGGCGCGCGCGGCGCGAGGATGTCCGGCGCGTCCGACGCGGCGCCCGCAAGGACGTAGCGCGGATCGCTCGAAAAGGCCAGCGGCCCGCCCGCGCCCAGCACGCAGGTGAGCTTGCTCAAATCCTTGCCGCGCTGCACAAAGATTTCGCCCTCTCCCGTCATGAGCGGCTCGAGGCGCCCGACGTGCCGTTCCACCGCCGTCTTCACGGCCAGACGCGCGAGCATACGCTGGCATTGCGTGAGCGCGTCCCCGTCCGGAACGGACCTGCGCGTGTGCAGGTTCTTCACGTTCTCGTCGAAGAGGGCGCGGTCGGTCGCGGCAAAAAGCTCGGATTGCAGCGCGATGTCCGCCAGCGTATCGAGGTTGTGGAAGAGCCCGAGATCACCCTCGACGCTGCGCTTCGCGCGCGGCTCCGCCAGGCCGAAAAGCCGCACGTCGGCGCGCGTCGGCGCGCCCGTCGCGACGGAATACACGTCCGTCGTCGCGCCGCCCACATCGACGAGCAGAAGCTCGCCGAGACCGGCTTCCGAGGGCGCGCCCTCGGCGAGGAGCTGCGCGGCCGCGAATACGGCAGCCGGCGTCGGCATAACCACGCCGCCGATGATCTCCCTCACGCGGGCGATGCCTTTCGCCTCCGTGATGCGGCTGATGAAGAGTTCGCGGATCTGCTCGTTGACGGGGTCCAAATCCAGCACGCCAAATTCGGGCATGACGTTCCGCGTGAAGCGCAGGTTTTTGCCGGAGCCTGCGAAAGCCGCTTCGACCTCGTCACGGGCGGATTTGTTTCCGGCCGCGATGACGTTGTGCACGGCGGGGGTGCCGGCGATCAGCTCGGCGTTGTGCACGATGGTCTTGCGGTTTCCGCCGTCCGTGCCGCCCGTCAGCAGCACGATGTCCGGCGCGAGGGCCTCAAGTTCGCGCAGCTCTGCGGCGGACAGCTCGTAGGAGAAAGTGCCGACCACCTTTGCGCCCGCGCCCAGAGCGGCGAGCCGGCCCGCTTTCGTGGTGTAGTCCGGAACAAGCCCGATGCAGACCATGCGCAGGCCGCCCGCGGCGCTGCTGCAAGCCAAAGCGCTTCGTATCTCCGCTTCGCCGACCGGAACCGCGCGCGCGATCTCGGCCAGCGCTTTTCGCAGCCCGACGGTGATCTCCGTATCCACCGTCGAGGGCGTCTGCACGCGCACAAGCAGGCTTTCCGATTCCAGATCGAAGACGACGCCTTTCGTAAAGGTGCTGCCGAAATCGATGAATACGCGCAGCTCGCTCATGCCGTCAAATCCTGCCGCGCGCTTTCAGATCGTCGAACAGGTGGCCGACGGACAGCGCCACGTCCGATTCGGGCGGATAGATGCGGTCAAAACCGAGATTTTTAAACTTCACCTCGTCATCCGCGAAGTCGTGCTTGCCGACGCCGAGAATGCCGCCGATGTAGAGCAGGATGTCGCCTATGCCGGCTTCGACGCATTTGGAGCGGAAGCCCTGCAGGTCCATCTCCGCCATGCCGTACAGCGAGGTCATCAGCATCGCGTCCGCGGCGGTTTCCTGCGCCGCCTTTATGAACTCCTCGGGGGAGGTCTGCGCGCCGAGCGCGACGACCTTGAAGCCCGTTTCGCGCAAGACTTTCGATAGGATCTTCGTGCCGATGACGTGCGCGTCCACGCCCACGGTTCCCGTGACGACGGTCGGCTGCGCGCCTTTGATCCTCTGCGATATCTCGGCCGGGATCTCGTCCTCGTCCTCGCGCGCAAGATTTTCGGGCGAATCTATGAGGCAGCCGCGGCTCAAGGTCCAAAAGTCGGCCAAACTCGTCCTGTAGCCGAGCTTGCGGCCCTCCGCCTTTTCGCGTTCGCGAATCTTCTCGTTGTTGTAATTCTTGACCTCTTCGGGCAGGGGCAGGTTGCCGAAATCGATGTAGCGGCAGGCGCCCTGCAAATCCCGCGCGCCCATGCACAGGTCGCGCACGTTCACGTTGATGGAGAAAGGCGAGTCGAGCACGCCGGCCTCCAGCGCCTTGACGACGCCCACCGCGAGATCGCCGTCGCCCATGTCCAGCACCTTGTCGATGATGGCCGAAACGGCCAGCTCGCAGATGCGCTGCTCCTGTCTGACGACCGCGTCGTCGTACTGCAGGCCCTGCTGCCGCACGACGTTGAAGATCCAATTGGCCGAACGGTAGGTCTGCATGTGCGATTCCACGCTCGGCACGCCGATTGCCTCATCCACGGTCTTGACCGAGCACGCGTCGATGGGGGCCAGCGCCGCGACCATCGCCACGTAATTGATGTAGCCGTAGGCATAACCGATGTCCTGCGGAAAGGCGAAGAGGGAGGACTGGTTGCCGATCAGACCCGGGATTACGACGTCCGTGTGGCCGAACTTGTCAAGGTATTTGCGGAAAAGCCCCGGCGCGGCCTTGATCTCAGACACGTCCTGCGCGAGGTTGCCTTGAAAA
>JAITAX010000009.1 GCA_031283865.1 Eubacteriales Family XIII. Incertae Sedis bacterium | reverse complement strand
GTCAATGACAAGTTTCATCTGCTGAACATTCAAGGGATTCGCGGCATACGCGGAGGCGTCCTCGACCAAGCGCTTCGTCAGCGCCACGAACTGCCGGTGCTTGATGCCGTCCGTGCTCTGCGGATCCCCTTTGCTCTTCTTGAGGAAGCTCGTGCTGTAGTAGGCCACATTCGGATTCGTAAAATGCCAGATGGCGACTTTCGTCGCCATAACGGCGACGGCATAGTCAAAATTCGCCAACGAACCCGACGTGGGATTTATGAGATCGCTCAAATTCGCATAGCGCGTCCTCATGTCGCTAAGGCTTGCGGCATCGGAATACCCGTTGATCACCAGCCAGAGCAATTCGCTCCAATTGGCTTTCAGCGCCTCGGGGAGTTTGTCGGGCGAAACGGCGACGTAGTTCGGCACCGTATCCACAGTCTTGCCGCCGGACGATGACGTGACGCCGCCCATAGGTCCCACGCGCGAGTGAAACGGGACGGTGGCATCCACGCAGTAGAGCTGAGAAATCGCGGATCCGTTGCTCAATGCGGCGCCGCCGAGCGGGATGTCCCCGTCGCCGCGCCACCACCCATCGACATCGGGGTGCTGGTAGTTGATCTGTATGTTGTCGTCGTAGCGCAGTTCAACCTTATAGCTGTTGGCGTCGGGACCGCCGGCGGCAAAGGCGACCGCCGAAAACAGCAGACCCGCGCAAAGCGACGCAGAAGCCGCCGCGCACAGCCTCAAACAACTTTTCATCATCATGCCTCCATCGCGGCCCGCAGCAGCCGCGCACATCGCTCGAAAATCCCCCACCCCGCCGAGTTGAAGCAAAACAAAACACAATTCCCCTATATGCAGGTATTATATAACACTTCTTGCGGTTTTGCAAAAAATATTTATTTTTTCATCTCCGATGTTCCGATGTTCAATGCCTCCCGCCGTGCCCCTCTACGCACAAAAAAATTGACACCCAAACGAAAATCATATACAATTAAACGCGGACACTTTTGTTTCAAATAAAATGAGAGAAAGGCTGATCACATGAACGATGAAATACTCCTGACCAAGGAGGGCTACGAAGCCGACGTCGCGGAGCTTGAGGAACTGATTTCCGTCAAGCGCCCGGAGATCGCGGAGCGCATCAAGGAGGCCATCGCCTACGGCGACATCTCCGAAAATTCCGAATACGATTCCGCCAAGAACGAGCAGGCGGATCTGGAACACCGCATTGAAAAGCTGGAAAATCGCATCCGCAAGGCCAAAATCATAGACGATGAGGAACTGTCCAAGGACAAGGTGGGCCTGGGGCTGACCGTCAAGCTGAAGAACCTCACCACGGGGGAACTCATGGAGTTCAAGATCGTGGGTACGGCCGAGGCCGATCCGCTGGCCGGCAAGATATCGAACGAATCGCTCGTCGGCGCGGCGCTGATCGGCAAGAAGAAAAAGGACAAAGCGGAGATACAGACGCCGGACGGCAGCGTCTTCTACGAGGTGCTGGATATCTACAGCAAAGAAAAGGGGAAATAACACAAGGGGTGCAGCATATGCGTGCGGACAACGATCAAAACGGCTTCAATCCCGAGGAAAGCGAATCCGAAAGGTTTTCCGAGGAAAATTTGAACGAACTGCGCCGGATTCGCCGGGAAAAACTTAAAAAGCTGCAGGAGCTGGGGAGAAATCCTTTTCTCATTGAAACCTGGGAGATCACGGCCTACAGCGGGGAGATCACGGGCGACTTCGACGCGGCGGACGGCAAGCGGGTTTCCTGTGCGGGCCGCATCATGGCCAACCGGCATATGGGCAAGGCGTCCTATATAGACATTCAAGACCAAGAGGGCCGCATACAGGTCTACGTCAGACAGGACGCGATCACGCCCGAAGAATACGAGATATTCCTCAGCTACGACATTGGCGACATCATAGGCGTTGAGGGCGTCGTTTTCAAGACGCGGCACGGCGAGATATCCATACGGGCCGAACGGATTGCGCTGCTCACGAAGTCGCTGCAGATCCTGCCGAACAAGTTTCGGGGCCTCAAGGACACGGAACTGCGCTATCGTATGCGCTACGTGGACCTGATTATGAACCCCGAGGTCCGCGAAACTTTCATCGCGCGCGCGAAGATCATCAAAGAAATCAAGCGCTTCATGGATGAGCGGGACTTTCTGGAGGTCGACACGCCCATCCTGACGACCATAGCGGGCGGCGCGAACGCCCGGCCTTTCGAAACGCACCACAACACGCTGGATTTGGACATGAAGCTGCGCATCTCCAACGAACTGTTCCTGAAAAGGCTCACGGTCGGCGGCTTTGACCGCGTCTACGAGATGGGCAAGATGTTCCGCAACGAGGGCATGGACAAGAACCACAACCCGGAATTTACGTCCATGGAGCTCTATCAGGCCTACGGCAATATGGACACGATGGCGGAACTTTTGGAGAACATCATTTCGAGCGCGGCGAGGGCCGCGACGGGTTCCGCCGTCATAGAGTACCAAGGCAGGACTTTCGATCTGTCGCCCCCCTGGGAGCGGCTGCGTATGCAGGATGCCGTGAAGAAGTGGGCCGGGGAGGATTTCGACCGCGTTCAAACGGACGAGCAGGCGCGGGAGATCGCGAAAAAGCACGGCCTCAAGGACGCGGAGAAGCTCACGCGCGGGCTTGTGATCGCCGAGCTGTTTGAAAAATACTGTGAAAAATATCTGGACGGCCCCATCTTCATCACGGGCCATCCCGTCGAAATATCGCCGCTCGCCAAGCGCGACCCGGACGATCCGCGCATTACGCGGCGCTTTGAGGCTTACGTGAATTGTTGGGAGATCGCCAACGCCTTTTCGGAGTTGAACGACCCGATCGATCAGTACAAGCGGTTCAAGGAGCAGCAAGAGCTGCTTGAGAGCGGCGACGCGGAGGCGCATCCGATGGATGAGGACTTCGTCAACGCGCTGGAGGTCGGCCTGCCGCCGACAGGGGGTATGGGCATCGGCATCGACCGCGTGATTATGCTGATTACGAACGCGGCATCGATTCGCGATGTCATTCTGTTTCCGACGATGAAACCCTCTGAAGACGGATGACGGACTTTCTCGCCGTCGCAAAGACCGGCGCGCTAAAGGGTTTGAAGACATGGGTTATGCTGCTTCAGATCATGCTGCCCGTCTATATATTGGTGGTTTTGATTAAATATTCGCCGCTCATGCCCTTTCTGGCGGATTTGTTCGCGCCCGCCATGAGTTTCCTGAAATTGACGGGCGAAGCCGCGGCGCCGATCATCGTGGGCGTCCTGTCGGACGAGTACGGCTGTATCGCGGCCATGCAGGGTTTTTCTTTCAGCGCGGCCGCCGTCACGACGATTGCGATGATTAACCTGTGCTTCCACTCTATTCCCGCGGAGAGTGCGATAAACGGGCGAATCGG
>JAITAX010000240.1 GCA_031283865.1 Eubacteriales Family XIII. Incertae Sedis bacterium | reverse complement strand
CTCTTGATTATGGCCGTTCACGCCACGAGCGGGGGCAGCTTCAGCGATCCCATTACGTGGATATTCAATAAGATCCTGCTCATTCCGGGTCTGGTTATCGGCATTTCCGCGCATGAATTTGCCCACGCGAAAGCCGCGGACATGCTCGGCGATCCGACGCCGCGCCTACAGGGGCGCGTCACGCTGAACCCGTTCAGGCATTTTGATTTGTTCGGCCTGCTCGCGCTGCTGCTGATCGGCTTCGGCTGGGGCAAGCCCGTCCAAATATCGCCGCAGAACTTCAGGAATGTGCGCCGTTCGAGCTTCATCGTGGCTATCGCGGGCGTCGCGACGAACTTCGTGCTGGCCTTTCTGTTTTTCGGGATCTACATCGCGCTTATGACCGCCGCCTATCGCAGCGGTTTTCTGAGCGCGCGTCTTCTCGGAGCAATCGAACCCATCCTGTACGGCGTCATTTGGATCAACCTTGTGCTGATGATCTTCAATCTCCTGCCCGTGCCGCCGCTCGACGGCTTCAACATTGTGACGGAACTCTTCGATCTGCGGCGCTATCGATTCTGGTATACCCTGTACAACTTCGGCTTTCCGATCCTGATGGTTCTGATCCTGCTCAACGTGACGGACCGCGTTATGTCGCCGGCGCTTTCGGCGCTGATCGGCTTTATGAACGCGGCGTGGGGCGTGCTGCTCGGGCCGATCCTTTAGCCGGCCGGCCGGAGGCTTGGGAATCCTCTCCGCTCTTCGCAACGCCGCAAAGAGCGCGGCGATTTTTCGGCAAAGAACCCGGGCAAAAAAACTCGCCGCAAAAAGCGAATTTTCCTTGCCATTTCACCCGCATTTATGTATAATACAAATGTTGCATGCAACGCAAGGATCCGCCAGAAGGAGGTGGGGTACGAATGGCACAGGTAATCGTCAGGGAAAACGAAAGCTTGGAAAGCGCTCTGAAGCGCTTCAAGCGCTCCTGCGCGCGGGACGGCGTTATGTCGGAGCTGCGCAAGCGGGAGCACTACGAAAAACCGAGCGTGAAGAGGAAGAAGAAGTCAGAAGCCGCAAGAAAAAAGGCCAAGAAATATTGACGGGATACCTGCCCGGACGACTCGGCACAGAGGCACTCAGGAGGATCGCAGATGAAACAGCGGGTGAACTTACGGAGAGCGGCGCGGAACCGAACGGCTGAAGCAAGGGGAAACGCATAGGCGCCGTCACATCGAAGCCTAAATGCGCTGCGGACGGAGACGCTGCTCTAAAACTCGCAGAAGAGAAGCTGAAATAAGCGCCCGCGCCGGCTGAGGCGCGAACGATTGTTGGAGTGTTTCGGTCTTTCCGAGCGCTCCAATTTTTCTTTAACGCGACCGTTCCCCGCCGGCGCGCACACGAAAGGGAGATTTGGACAACCTGATTGCAGAAGAAATAAAAATGCGGATCGACCGCGATCACATCACGAACGATCTGTTTGGGAATCTGGATGTGAACCTGCGGATTCTTCGCGACAATTACGACGTGGACATCGTACAACGGCAGGACGAGATCGTGCTGAAAGGCGGCGATGCGGCCAAGGCGCAAGAGGTGATCGCCGAACTCATAGATATCCTTGAATCGGGTGAAAGGCTCGACCCGCAGACGGTGAATTACGTGATCAGTCTGCGGCAGGAGGGGCTTTCCTACCACGAGAACAAGGTGAACAGGGATGCCATCTGCTTCACGCACCGCGGCAAACCCATCAAGGCCAAGACGCTGGGACAGGCGGACTACGCGCAGAGTATGCGCGAGCATGAAATCGTATTCGGCATAGGACCGGCCGGCACGGGCAAGACCTATCTCGCCGTCGCGATGGCGATCAACGCGTTCAAGAACAAGGAGGTCGAGAAGATCCTGCTCGCGCGGCCCGCCGTCGAAGCCGGTGAGCGCCTTGGCTTCCTGCCGGGCGACCTGCAAGAAAAGGTCGACCCCTACCTGCGGCCGCTGTATGATTCGCTCTACGAGATGCTTGGCAAGGACGCGGCGCTGCGGCTCAAGGAGCGCGAGAGCATAGAGGTCGTTCCGCTGGCCTATATGCGCGGCCGGACGCTCGACCGCTCTTTCATCATACTCGACGAGGCGCAGAACACGACGAAAGAACAGATGAAGATGTTCCTGACGCGGCTCGGCGTCGGCGCGCGGGCCGTCGTGACGGGCGATATCACGCAGATCGATCTCCCGCGCGGAAAGAAATCGGGCTTAAAGCACGCGATGGAGGTGCTCAAACCCATAAAGGACATCAAGTTCTGCTTTCTGAAAGACAGCGACGTGGTGCGTCACGCGCTCGTTCGCAAGATCATCGGCGCATATGATCGCTACGAGCGCGACAACCCGCACGATACGGATTATGACGGGGCTTGACGGCGGAGGCGCGTTCGCGCGCGGAACGGTAAGGAGCGTATGAACATAGTATTCAGCGATGAAAGGATGCCGGGCGAAAGGGTGATCGGCCTCATGCGAGAGGCCGGCGGTCTTTGCGCCGCGGATGAGGGTTTCGACCCGGAGAGGCTGGAGGTCAGCGTGACCTTCGTGGACGCCGCCGAGATGCGCGAGTTGAACCGCTTGTACAGGGGGAACGACGGCGTTACGGACGTGCTTTCCTTTCCGCAGTACGCCGCGCGCGCGGAGATTCCGAAAGAGACCTACGCCTCGATCGGCGACGTCGTAATCTGCTCGGAACAGGCGCTGCTCCAAGCGGACGACTTCGGCCATTCCCCGGAGCGTGAACTCGTCTACCTGTTCGTGCACAGCGTCTTTCATCTGCTCGGCTACGAACACGATTCCGACGGGGAACGCTCGAAGATGCGCGTGCGCGAGGAGGCCGTCATGGAATGCCTGCGGTTGACGCGATAAACGCGCGGGCCTGTGAAGCCGGCGAGGCGGAGCGAATATGAAGTCGGGTTTTATCGGCATAATAGGCCGGCCGAACGTGGGCAAGTCCACGCTGCTGAACAGCATCGCGGGCGAGAAGATAGCGATTGCGACGGAGAAGCCGCAGACGACGCGCAACCGCATCCGCGGCGTTTACACCGCACTCGCCGAAAATGACGCGGACAGCGTGCAGATGGTGTTCATCGACACGCCGGGCATACACAAGCCGCGCAACAAGCTCGGAAGTTATATGACGCGCACGGCCTCGGAAACGCTGCGAGAAACGGATGCGACGCTGTTCGTCGCGGATTCCGCGCCGGGCAGCGGCGACGCGCACATATTGAAGCTGCTCGCGGGGATTTCTGCGCCGCGGATCGCGGTTATCAACAAGATCGATCTGCTGCCGCCGGACGCGTTCAAGGCCGTTTACGACGCCTATGCAAAGCATGAAATGTTTCACGAAGTGCTGGGCGTTTCTGCCCTGACGGGCAGGAATGTGGATCGCCTGATCGGCATACTGAAAAATCTGCTTGCGGACGGACCGATGTTCTTTCCCGAAGACGCGGTGACGGACTGCCCCGAGCGTTTCATCGCCTGCGAGTTGATCCGCGAAAAACTGCTCCTCTATCTGGATGACGAAATACCGCACGGCGTCGCCGTCGAAATCGAGAGCTACGAGGAACTGCGCGGGCTGACGCGCATAGGCGCCGTCATCTATTGCGAAAAAAAATCACACAAGGGCATGATTATAGGCAAGGAGGGCCGCAAGCTCAAGGGCGTGGGGAAGCGCGCGCGCGCCGACATCGAGGCCCTGCTCGGCGTAAAGGTGTTCCTGCAACTCTGGGTCAAGGTGCGCGAAAATTGGCGCGACAGCGATTTCGCGCTGCGTTCCCTCGGCTACAGGGACGAGTAAATGGACGCGTACACAGAGGGCATCGTCCTTAGGCAGACGAAGATTCTGAACGGGCGGTGCATGATTACGCTGTTTTCAAAGGAATACGGCAAGCTCGGCGCGGGTACGGGCCTCACGGGCCGCGGCAAGGGCAAGTCCTCCCTCGCGCTGCGACCGTTCACATACGGAAACTACGGCCTGCGGAAGAGCCGCGGCGCTTGGCATATAAACAGCGCGGAGGCCCTCTCCGGCTTCTATCGCATCGCGGAGGCGCCGGAGCGGTTCGCGAATTGCGCCTATGCGCTGGAGTTTACGGAAAAGCTGCTGCCCGAGGAATCGCCGGCGCCGGCGCTCTTCGCGCTCGTGCTTGAATACTTCGAGATGATGGAGCGGCGCAGAAAGAAGTTCGACACGCTTACCGTGGCCTTTCTGTTCAAGGCGATTCACCTGTGGGGCGCCGCGCCTGAGCTTGAGAAATGCGCGCGCTGCGGGAAAGTGCCGCAGGGCGGCGGCGCTTTCGGCGTGCGCGACGGCGGTCTCGTCTGCGACGCCTGCATCACGGCAGAAAATATCCCGGACAGGGGCAAGGATCGGTTGCTTTATCCCTTGGATTTTGATATACTGAACGTGATGCGTTACTTTCCGGGACGCCCGCTTCGAGATTTTGAGCGCCTCGCGCTGGACGGTCCGGTGTTGCTCGCTCTGAAACGCATCCTGCGCGAACACGCCGCGTGGCATCTCGGCGTGAGCGACCTGAAGAGCGAAGAATTTTTTAGCGGCGGTTTGTTAACGAGAAAGGAGTTGCGGACGGATGGATACCGAAATTACCCTTGAAAAGATCGAGCTTGTAAAGGACAGGACAGGCGTCAGTTACAAGGAAGCCAAGGAGGCGCTTGAAGCTGCGAACGGCAGCGTCGTCGACGCGATCATCAACATCGAAGAAACCATAAACATGAGCGGCCGCAGCAGGCTGAACGACCGGGGCGTCAAGCTGATCGAAAAGATTAAGGCTGCCGTCAAAAAAGGCAACGTCACGAAGATCATCGTGAAGAAAGACGGCGAGGTCGTCTTGAATCTGCCTGTCAACATCGGCATCCTCGGCACCGTGATCGCGCCTTGGGCCGCCTTGATCGGCGTGGTTGCGGCCTTTGGAACCAAGTGCGACATCGAGCTTTTGACGGACGACGGCCGCATCATAGACATAGGCGAAAAGGCCGGGGACGCTTTTGACGAGGCGGCTGTACGCGGTGCAGAGATCATCGACGACGTGCGGACGAAAGGCGCCGATGTCATAGACAGCGTGCGGGCGAAAGCCAAGAAAGCCGCTTCAAAGGATGAGGCGGGCGCGGACGAGGCGGACGGCGCCGAGGATTATGTCTACGGACCCGCGCCGGGTGCGGACAGCGCCGCGCAGGGCGATTTCGACGACTACGTGTCCACGGAGGCGGACAAGGACGGCGAAAAGCCGGGTTCGCGGATCGCGGACACGGTGGAGCGCACCGCAAAGACGGTGAGCGACGTGGTGTCGGAGGCTGCGGACAGGGCCGCCGAGGTAATCAGGAACGCGGTGAACGCGACGAAAGGCACCGCCGAGGAAGAGGAGAAGCCGGGGACGGATGAGTAACGACGCGACTATGGAGAAGATCGTGGCGCTCGCGAAGAGCAGAGGCTTTCTGTATCCGGGTTCCGAGATATACGGCGGGCTTGCGAACGCTTGGGATTACGGTCCCATCGGCGTTGAACTCAAAAACAACGTCAAAAAGGCTTGGTGGAAAAAGTTTGTGCAGGCGTCGAGCTACAATGTGGGCCTCGATTCGGCCATACTCATGAATCCGAGGACCTGGGTGGCCTCGGGGCATGTCGGCGGCTTTGCCGACCCGCTCATCGACTGCAAGAAGTGCAAGGCGCGGTTTCGGGCCGACAAGCTGATCGCGGATCACGCGGAGGCCGCCGGTGAAACGCTCGCGACAGACGGCTGGCCGAACGAGAAGATGGAGGCTTTCATCGCCGAAAACGCTGTCAAATGCCCGCTGTGCGGCGCCGCCGATTTTACGGGCATACGGCAGTTCAACCTGATGTTCAAAACGTTCCAAGGCGTCACGGAGGATTCCCGCGCCGAACTCTTCCTGCGGCCCGAAACGGCGCAGGGCATCTTTGTGAATTTCAAGAACGTGCAGCGCACCTCGCGCAGAAAGATTCCGTTCGGCATCGCGCAGATCGGGAAATCTTTCCGCAACGAGATCACGCCCGGGAACTTCATATTCCGGATACGGGAGTTCGAGCAGATGGAATTGGAGTTCTTCTGCAAACCCGGAACGGATCTCGAATGGTTTGCGTATTGGAAAGATACCTGCGTATCTTTCCTCCGATCACTCGGCATGAAAGAGGAAAACCTGAAGCTGCGCGATCACGACGCGGAGGAACTGTCGCATTACAGCAACGCGACGACGGACATAGAATACCGGTTCCCTTTCGGCTGGGGCGAGCTGTGGGGCATCGCCGACCGCACGGATTTCGATTTGAAGCGGCATATGGAGCATTCCGGCGAGGACCTCTCGTACAGGGATCCGGAAACGAATGAGAAGTACGTGCCTTACTGCATAGAGCCGTCGCTCGGCGCCGACCGCGTGACCTTGGCTTTCCTGCTCGACGCCTACGACGAGGAAGTCTTGACCGACGAGAAAAGCACGGACGATGCGCGGACCGTGCTGCGCTTCCATCCGGCGCTCGCGCCGTACAAGGCCGCCGTGCTGCCGCTGACGAAGAAGCAGGCCGAACGGGCGGAAAAGATCCGGGCGGAGCTGGCGGAGTATTTTTCGGTCGATTATGACGTATCGGGAAATATAGGAAAAAGATATCGCAGACAGGACGAGATCGGGACGCCGTTTTGCCTGACGGTGGATTTCGACACGGAAGCGGACGATACGGTCACGGTCCGCGACCGCGACAGCATGGGGCAGATCAGACTGCCGATCAGCGGTCTGCGGGCCTATATCGAGGAAAGGCTGCGGTTTTGACCGGCGGTGATTGATGTACAGCAAACCGAGAGTCGGGAGACGGATCATAGAATCATCATAGAATCAACAAGAAATAATCTCGGGTCGGTGTTGAATGCGCGGCGGGGCTGATGTATAATAAAGATAAACGCAAGAAGCAGGTCAGCGCCGCGCAAGCACGTTGTCAAGAAATTCACAATTCCCGTGATCGACGAGCGGACTTGCGTCATGCGTTCAATTTTGGCCCGCCCCCCAAGCTGAAAGGTAGGTGATTCGCAATGGTTAAGTTGATTGTCGGCGCAAAAGGCGCCGGCAAAACGAAGAGGATGATCGCCCTTGCCAACGACCGCATCGAAAAAAGCGACGGCAGCGTCGTATTCATCAACAAAAATCAAAGACTGATGTACGATTTGAAGTATACGATCCGCGTGGTCTCTATGGAAGACTACGAAGAGATCACAAACAGCGATGAGTACATCGGTTTTATTTTTGGGATCATCAGTTCGGATCACGACATCGAAGTCATCTTTATCGACAGCATATTGAAACACGCGGACGTCAGCAAGGAGGACATCCCGGAATTTCTCGACAGACTTGCGAAGATTTCCGAAAAATACGAGATAGAGGTCATCGTCAGCCTGAGCGCGCAGCCCGAGGAGCTTGGCGAGGCCATTCGGCGCTTCACGGTGCTGAACGAAAAGGACCTTGCCGCAGGATAACGGCGCAAGAGGATGTTTGTCTTTTGGGATATCGACGGCACGCTTATGTCCTGCGGAAGCGACGGAACCAAGGCGCTGAACAAAACATTTTTCGAGTTGCACGGGACGGAGAACGCTTTTCTGCGGGCGGGCATAGGCAACGCGCTCGATTTTGCGATCCTGCACCGCATCGCCGCGGAATGCGGGATAGAGGACTTCGACATAAACGCCTTTGCGCCCGCTTACGTTTCCAATCTGGAGCGCATCCTCGCCGAGAACGGGGATAAGCGCGTCCTGCCCGGCGTCGTCGCGCTTCTCGAATACGTGCGCGGGCGCGCGGGTTGGGAGAGTCTGCTCCTGACGAGCAATCTGCGGGCCGGCGCGGAGGCCAAGCTGCGCTCCGTCGGGTTGTGGTCCTATTTTGCGGATTCCCCCTGCGGCGGCTTCGGGGACGCGCCCGGCGAGAAATGGGACGCGGCGCCCGCTGCGATTGCGGAGCTTGCGGCGCGCTCCGGGCGGTCGCCGGCGCCGCGCGACTGCATCCTCATCGGCGACGGCGTCTATGACATCCGCTGCGCGAAGCGCATCGGGGCGCGGCATATCGCCGTCGCGACGGGATGGACCCCCGCGGAAATCTTGGCCGCGGAGTCTCCCGAATATCTGTTCGCGGACCTCGCGGACACGGCGCGCGTCGTCGCCGCGATGAACGGCGCATCCGGCGCCGGGTCTCGCTGCGCCGACGGGGAAGCTGTGCCATGAGCACCGTAAGATTGCAGGATTTCAAAAAGGCATTCGCGGGCAGAACGCCCGAACCGCTGGACAGATACAGGTATTACTCGGTGCTGGTTCCGCTCGTGGAGCGCAGCGGCGAGCTTTATCTGCTCTACCAGCTGCGCGCCGAAACCCTGCGGCGGCAGCCCGGCGAGGTCGGCTTTCCGGGCGGCAAGGTGGAGCCGGGCGAAACGCCCGCCGCCTGCGCGATTCGCGAAACGGTGGAAGAACTCGGCATCCCCCGCGAGAGCATAGAGATGCTCGGCGAGCTGGATTACATTCACACCTACAGCGGTTTCACGACCTATGCTTTTTTGGCGGCGGTCGCCGATACGGATTTTACGCGCGGTTTTAGCCCTGCGGAGGTGCAGGAGGTGTTTTTGGTCCCCGTTTCGTTCTTCCTCGAGAACGAGCCTGAGATCTATCGCTACGATGTGGCGCCGAGGATCGGCGACGATTTCCCCTATGATCGGGTACAGCCCGGGGGCCGCTACGGATGGCGCGTAGGCGAGACGATCATACCCATTTACAATTACGAGGGCCGTGCGATCTGGGGACTGACGGGCCGCATTACGCTGTGCCTCATAAATATATTGAAAAATTCCATGAAGTAATTGTCACCGGCGTCATAAGGTGATACAATAAACTCCGTACCGGCAGAGTGTGAGGACAAGCCCGCAAACGATGCGTCAAAGCCATATCGCCCGCATGTTTTTTGTTATGCAAAAAACAGCAGAGAGGGGAATGTATGACTTTGATTAAGGAAATGCCGGAATTGGAACGACCCAGAGAGAAGATGATGCTCCTCGGCGCGCATATGCTTTCCAACGCCGAACTCTTGGCTGTGCTGCTCGGGACGGGGACGCGGTCCTTGTCCGCGACCGCCTTGGCGGACCGCATCTTGTCCATGCGGTCCGACGGCATAGCGTATCTGTCGGAATGTATGCCCGAGGAATTGGCGCGCGTGTCCGGCATCGGCATTGCGAAATCCTGCCGCATAACGGCGGCGGTCGAGCTGGGCAAGCGGCTTGCGATGAATCCCAAGAGCCGGCGCGTTCGCATCGCTTCGCCGCAGGAGGTGGCGGCGCTGTTCATAGAGGGGATGCGGCATCTGAAGCAGGAATGCTTCAGGATGGTGCTGTTGAACGTCAAGAACGAGATCATAGCGATTGAGGAGATTTCCATCGGAAACATCAACAGCTCGCTCGCCGAGCCGCGCGAGGTGTTTCGGCCCGCGATCAGCCGGAGCGCCGCTTCAATCGTCCTCGCGCACAACCACCCGAGCGGCAATCCGGAGCCGAGCGACTCCGACGTCACGGCGACAAAGCGCTTGGTCGCCTCCGGCGAGATTTTGGGCATAAAGGTGATCGATCACATCGTGGTGGGCGACGGAACCTATGTCAGTATGCGGCAAAAACGGCTGCTGTAGCCCTGTCTGCGCGGGTTCCGGCGCAAACCGGTCGCGATACGCGTGCGATACGCACGCGATACGTTAAGCAAAGGAGAGTAAGGACGGAGAATGCTGTTCAACAAAGACATCGGAATAGATCTCGGAACCGCCAATACGCTGATCTACATAAAGGGCAAGGGCATCGTTGTCAACCAGCCCTCCGTAATCGCCGTCGATACGGGTCTGCGCAAGATTTTGGCCGTGGGGCGCGAAGCGAAGAACATGATCGGAAAGACGCCTGAGCACATCAGGGTCGTGCGGCCCCTGCAGGACGGCGTCATTTCGGATTTTGAGATGACGGCGAACATGCTGCGGGTATTCCTGAAAGGCATATTGGACGGCGCGGGACTGCTGACGCGCATACGCATCGTGGTCGGCGTGCCGTCGGGCGTCACGGAGGTGGAGAAGCGCGCCGTGGAAGAGGTGATCCGGCAGATGGGCGCGCGGGATGTGTACATACTCGACGAACCCATGGCGGCCGCAATCGGCTGCGGTCTGCCGGTGGACGATCCCATGGGCTGCATGATCGCCGACATAGGCGGCGGAACCTCGGACATCGCGGTGATCGCCCTCGGCGGCATCGTGACGAGCACCTCCCTGCGTCACGCGGGAGACAAGCTGAACGAGGCCATCATCGCCTATATGCGGCGCTCCTACGATCTCCTCATCGGGGACCGGACCGCGGAGGAATTGAAGATCGC
>JAITAX010000274.1 GCA_031283865.1 Eubacteriales Family XIII. Incertae Sedis bacterium | reverse complement strand
GGAACATCTCTTCCACGCCGCCGATCGCGTTGGCTGTCAGCGCGACGATGGGCACCGTTTCGTTTCGGCCGCCCAGCGCGCGTATGCGGTGCGTGGTTTCGATGCCGTCCATGCCGGGCATCATGTGGTCCATGAAGATGAGATCGTAGCGGTTGTCCCTTGCAAAATTGACGGCTGTCTCGCCGCTCATCGCGAGCGTCGGCTCGATGGCGAAAGTGCTCAGCAGCGCTTCGGCCACCGAAAGGTTGACCTCTATATCATCCACCACGAGCACGCGGGCCTGCGGTGCCGAAAATTCGCGGATAAGTTCCTCTTCCTCCGCTTCAACGCACTCGGCGGTGATGCAGGGCAGTTCGGCGGAGAATACAGAGCCTTGACCGTAGGTGCTCGTAAGCGTGAGCGCACCTTTCATTAAATTGCACAAATTATAGCTGATGGCAAGCCCGAGCCCCGTGCCCACCACATCCCTGTTCTTGCGCAGATCAAGCTGCTCAAAGGGTTTGAACAGCTTTTCCCTGTCCTCCTCCCGTATGCCTATGCCCGTGTCCTTGACGTCGAAGCACAGCTTGTCCTCTCCGCACATGCGAACGGAAAAGGTCACGCTTCCCTCCTTGGTGTACTTCACCGCGTTGGAAAGCAGGTTTGTCAGGATTTGGCGCAAGCGGTTTTCATCGCCGTGTATCGTCGCGGGAACCGCCTCATCCAAGTCGTAAGCGAAGCCGAGGCCCTTGTTTCGGCAGAGCAGCGCGAAGATGGAGTGCAGGTTGTCGAGCAAAGCGTGCAGATTGTAGTTCGCGTTGACGATCTCAAGCTTGCCCGCTTCGATCTTCGAAAAGTCGAGGATGTCATTGATGATTACGAGGAGGGCCTGCGCGGACTTGCGTATGTCGTCCAAGTATTTCCTTTGCTGTGCTTCCAGCTCGGAACGGGCCAGCATCTCGCTCATGCCGATGATGGCGTTCATCGGCGTGCGAATCTCGTGGCTCATGTTCGCAAGAAAATCGGATTTGGCGCTGTTGGCGGCCTCGGCGCGCTGTTTTTCGCGCAGGAAGTCGGTCAGATCGACCATTACGGCCAACACGCCCGCCGTGATGCCCGCAGCGCTGCCGACGCTGCCGACGCTCCGCAGCTCGATGGCGTAGTAGCGCTCCCGGTTGTCGTCGGAAAAATCCGCTCGGTCTTGAAAGCTGATCGTTTCGCCGTAGACGCTCACGGCCTCTATGGCGTCCCGCAGGGCGGCCATGCTCTCGGGCTTGAAATAGCGCGAAAACACTTCCTCGAACGTATGATTTTTGACGTAGTCGAAGTTCGGCATACCGGCGGCTGTAAGCAGGGTTCGCGTGCAAAACACGATGCGGCTCGAATCGTCCAAGAGCACGATGATGCTCGGGCAGCTTTCGATCAGCATGTCCGTATAAGCGCGTTGCTTCGCGTTTGCGGTCGAAAGCGCGAGTCCGAGCGTGTCCTTGGCCTCAAGCATCTTGGCTACTTTTTCGTGGAGGCTGTTCGACACGCGCAGTTCGCGTGAGAGCTTCGATATCTGCATTTTCAGTTGTTTTACTTCATTTTGAAGCGCGGCGTTCTCTTCTTGCAAAGACACTTTCGTTTCCGTCTCCCCATGGGTAAAAAATCAAAAGACGCAGGCGACAAAGGCGTTGTTGTGAAAGCGGTTGACGGCTTTCGCGTCCGATACGCGCGTCGGACATATCTCACCGCCCGAATAGGCCATCATGAATGGCAGCCTGCCCGCGACCTTTTCCCTGATTAAATCGAGTTCCGACAACTGCTCCATGCCCAAGGATATGCTGCGCGAAATGCAGGAGTAAATCAAGAAAGCAGAAGCGCCGTCCGCTTCGGCGAGGGCCTTTTCGACGGCCTCCCCCGTGGTAAGCAGCACGTCCGCCTTGTCGAACACGCCGATGTAGAGCGTGGAACCCTCCGGCATCGCGCCCGCGCAGATCGCGTAACGCTCGGGCGTCAAGCCGATGAATACCTTGGACACCTGCGGCGTACCGTCGCCGTAGTCGAGCATGAAAGGCAGGGATGTCATCGCGTATGAGGTTTCGCTCGCCTTTGTCAGGCCGAGATCCTCAAAATACTCTGCGACGGGCCGATCATTGACTTCCATGAGGATATGCCCCGCGCTCTTCGTGATGAGCGCGCTCTTGCCGAGAATCTTGTCCTGAGAGATCGTCGCGATAAAGAACTTGGGTTTGATGTCGCCGCAGATCAACAGCATGGACATGCGGTCGTTGAAATGCTCGCCGTTATGGATGATAAAGGAATTGGAAAAGTCGGCGGTATCGTCAACCGCGAGCGTTCCGAAACAGGGTATGCCGCCGGACGCCTCCGTGAGGACGTTTACGTATTCGTCTCCTGAATTTTCCGGCATGAACGGCGCGTAGGCGAGGATCAGCGCGGGTTTCTCCGCCTTTGCGGCGGCCGCCTCCGCATAGGTCTGCGCGATGATTTTGCCGGGCTCGCCGTGCAGGGACTCCGTGCGCGCGACCGTGAATGAGACCTCGTCGCTCGTCAGGACCATGAGCGTGAGGAACAGCGTGTCCGAGGTTTTGGGTATGGCCTGCGCCGAGGTGATGGCGCCGAGTACGGGGAAAGGCAAGCTTTCGCACAGGGTCTTCACGACGCCCGAGAGCGCGAACTCGTAATGACAGGCGATGATGCCCACGGTGTTTTTCTTCAGCGGCCCGCCCGATTGAAGCTCGGATTTGACCTCCTCGACCGCGCGCTCTACGTCGTCGATTTCCGCTGTATGGGATAGGATGGTTTGAATCACTTCTTTTGCCTCCTTTCCGGATGTGTTGTCGGTTGTGAATGAATCTATTCTGTGGAGAGTATACCATACTTTTCTCCGATTGCATAGACAGAAATCCGAAAGGCCGGGGGTGACGGCCGGGGAAGCTTCGTTTTTCGTTGCCTCCTGCGAGAATGAATGGTATACTGCGTACAGAGGC
>JAITAX010000269.1 GCA_031283865.1 Eubacteriales Family XIII. Incertae Sedis bacterium | reverse complement strand
GATTGACGAGTTTAAAAGGCGTTGCGGCCGGATATGACGAAATCAACCACACGGGCAAGGCGATTCACCTGATCGCGTCTATGAGCAAACCCGTCGTCAGCATGGTTCACGGCATAGTTGCGGGCGCGGGCTTCGGCTTTGCACTTGCGAGTGATTTCATTGTAAGCGAACGAAACACCAAATTCATGAGCGCCTTCTCCAAAATCGGCCTCGTCAGCGATTGCGCGACGGCTTTTCATCTGGTGAAATTGTTGGGCAGACAGCAGGCGAATGAGATCATGATGCTCTCGGAGCAAACAGATGCGGAGAAGCTGTATCGACTGGGTCTGATCAACCGGCTGACCGACGAAAGCGAACTGGAACGCGAGACCTTTGACCTCGCGAGAAAATTGTTGGAAGTTCCCCCGATGAGCCTGCGGTTGACAAAGGAATTTGTAAATCAATGCAACGACAACATGAGCCTGAAACAGGCCCTTGCTTGGGAAGAATCCGTGCAGACACTATGCCTTGCGACAGAGGATTTCGTCGAAGGAACGAGCGCGTTTCTGGAAAAACGTCCTCCCGTGTTTCGCGGCAGATGAAGTTTCGAAAGGTGGATTGAGCATTATGAAAACGAAAATTACCGAAATGCTGGGCATAGAATACCCCGTTTTGATGGGTGGTCTGCAATGGATTTCACGCGCGGAGTTTGTGTCGGCCATCTCGAACGCAGGCGGCCTTTCTTTCCTTACCGCCGCCACCCACCCCAACAAACAAGCCTTTGTCGACGAGATACGCAAGTGCCGTGCGCTTACAAAAAAACCTTTTGGCGTCAATATCTCAATGCTGCCCGAACTTGCCCCGGCTGAACTGACCATGAAGTTCGTCGAGGCCGCCATCGAGGAAAAGATACAGGTTGTGGAGACCTCCGGCAGGGACCCCGCGCCGCTCATAGGCCCGCTCAAGCGGGCCGGCATCAAGGTCATCCACAAAGTGACCTCGCCCAAACACGCCAAAAGCGCCGAAAAGGCGGGCGTCGATGCCGTAGTGGTATTGGGATACGAGGGCGCCGGCCATCCGGGCATGGACCAAGTGGGAACCTTTGTCAACTTGCCAAAGGCTGTGTCGGCGGTGAATATCCCTGTCATAGCAGCCGGCGGCGTATGCGACGGCGCCTCTCTGGCGGCGGCTTTAATCTTGGGCGCCGAAGCCGTGCTGATGGGAACCCGTTTTATAGCCACGAAAGAATGTCCGGTGCATGATAACCTGAAAAATCGAATCTTAGACGCCGACATCACCGACACCGTCATTATCCAACGCAGCATTCGCAACGCGTTCCGCGCCATCAAGAACGAGAAAGCGCTCACGGTGCTGGAGCTTGAGCAGGCCGGCGCCCGCATCGAAGACCTCCTGCCCCACATCAGCGGCAAGCTGGGCTTGGAAGCCATGACAAACGGCGACATCGACAAGGCGGTGATCTCTCTCGGCCAATGCGCCGGACGAATCGATTCGATCACGTCGGTGTTCGAATTAATTCCCGCCATGGTATCCGACGCCGAGATGCGCATCAAGAATCTCGCCGCCCGCACCGGCTGAACAAGGCGATTTCGCATTGGAAAGGCAGGGGAATATCATAGAAAATTGCAGTTCGCGCCGACGCCGGGGATCCGTGAATAGGAATGCGCGCGGACGAGCCCCGGCAAATTTCTTCACCCAGCAAATTTCTCGGAAAATTTCCCTTGAAATCGCACAAAAGGTGTGATAAACTGACACTTGTGTTATTATGGGCGGTCCTCCGGCGGGAATGGGCGCGCGGATGCGCGTTCGCACGGACAAACGGAAAGCAGGCCTGCTGCGAACGCCCGAGAGCAGATAACACAAGCATTACGCAGGATTTTTTTTGGCCGGCGCGAAGCGCGAATGAGGGGCGAAACGCACGTACAAGGGTACGTAAGCGAGCCGCGAATGAGCAGCGACAAAGTCGGGCGAAAAAAAGACAGACGTTGCGCAGGATTTTTTTTGGCCGGGGCGAAGCGCGAATGAGGGGCGAAGCGCACGTACAAGGGTACGTAAGCGAGCCGCGAATGAGCAGCGACAAAGCCGGGCGGAAAAAAGACAAGCAAGGAGGTATAACACAATATGGATGTTATAAGCGCAGTATCTCAAGAATATTTAAGAAGCGATATCCCGGAGTTCAACGTCGGCGATACCGTCAAGGTCCACATCAAGATCGTGGAGGGCAGCCGGGAGCGCATCCAGATCTTCGAGGGATTTGTCCTGAAGAAGCAGAACGGCGGCATCAGCCAAACTTTCACAGTCCGGAGGATCGCCTCCGGCGTCGGCGTCGAAAAGACTTTCCCGCTGCACTCGCCGCGCATCGACAAGATTGAGCTTGTGCGGCAAAGCGACGTCCGCAGGGCCAAGCTGAATTACATGCGGCAGCGGACCGGCAAGGCGGCGCGGCTCAAGGCGAAAGAGGTCAAGCGCTGACGCTGAAATCGCAGCGTTCCCGCGCCTTTGTCCGGGATACTTGGGCGGCGACAACAGAAGAGCGGCGTTTTGGGCGATGAAAAATCGGGAACCTCATGCGGGTTCCCTGTTTTTGCTTGTCCCCAGAGTCGGGACATGCGCATGAAAGCGAAAAACATGGACAATATCAACTGGTATCCGGGACATATGAAGAAAACGCGCGAGCTGATTCACGAGAATCTGAAGCTCGTGGACGTCATCCTCGAACTCGTGGACGCGCGCATTCCCGCGTCCGGCAGGAACCCGATTCTGGATGCGCCGGCGCGCGGCAAGAAGCGCTTCGTGCTGCTGAACAAGAGCGACCTCGCGGACGAGGCGGAGAACGCGCGGTGGCTTGCGTATTTTCGCGGCGCGGGCGACGAGGCGCGGCTTTTGAACAGCGCGAGCGGTGCGGGCGTCGGCGCGCTGCTGCGCGCGCTGTCCGATTTTCGGGACGAACGGAATGCGCGCGTTGCGCAAAACAGGCCGCTCCGGCTTATGGCGGTCGGCGTGCCGAACGTCGGCAAATCGTCGCTGATCAACCGTTTGGCCGGCAGAAAGAGCGCCAAGACGGGCGACCGCCCCGGCGTTACGAGGGGCAAGCAGTGGTTGAGCCTTGCGAACGGAATGCAGCTTCTCGATACGCCGGGCATACTTTGGCCCAAGTTCGAGAATCGGGCGGTCGGGCTTATGCTGGCATTTTGCGGCTCCGTTCGCGACGAAATATTGGACGCGGAGGAGCTGGCCGTCGAACTTTTGCGCACGCTGCTCGCCGTGCCGGAGCACGCCGGTTTCGTGGCGGCGCGCTATCGTTTGGACGCGGCGCTTGTGTCGCGAGGTTCCGGCGCAGAAACGAGCGCAGACGAGGACGCGGCGGCCGGCACACAGGGGGAGCGCGGCGCGGAGGATTCGCGCAACGATGCGCTTGCCGTCCTCGAAGCCATAGCGATCAGCCGCGGCTTCCTGCTGTCCGGCGGGCGCGCGGACTGCGAGCGGGCTGCGAAGACCCTGATCGACGAGTTTCGCGCGGGGCGCTTGGGCCGCATCACGCTTGAACGGGCACCGCTCCGATAGCGCAGCCGGCATGGAGGCATTGCTGTGAACAGGAAAGAGAGAGAGGCTTATCTCGCGCGGCGGGCGACCGAAATGCGCGTCTTCGAGCAGGCGCTTTACGCGGAGGGCGTCCTGTGCGTCGCCGGCGTTGACGAGGTGGGCAGAGGGCCTTTGGCCGGCCCCGTGGCGGCGGCGGCGGTCGTGCTTCCGCCCGATTTTTCGGTGCTCGGCGTGGACGATTCGAAGAAGCTGTCCGCGAAGCGCCGTGAAGTCCTCGACGCGCTTATACGCGAGGAAGCGCTCGCCTACGGGCTGGCTTTCATCGACAATTCCACGATAGACGAAATCAATATCCTGGAGGCTGCGAAGCTGGCCATGCGCGGAGCCGTCGAAGCAGCCGCGCGTATGCTGGCGGACAGGGGCGGCGCAGGGGCGCACGCGCGGATCGAGCACGTGCTCGTGGACGCGCTGCACATCCCGGGGCTCGATTTGCCGCAGACGGCGCTGATCAAGGGCGACGAACGGAGCGTTTCCATAGCAGCCGCGTCCATCGTGGCAAAGGTCGCGCGCGACCGGCTGATGCAATCCTGCCACGAACTTTACCCGGCCTACGCTTTCGACAAAAACAAGGGCTACGGGACGAAAGCGCATATCGCTGCCATCGCTGCCGAGGGGCTTTGCCCCCTGCACCGCCGCAGCTTTTGCCAAAAAATACACAGGTCCTCTTGAATAAACCGTCAAAATATAGTATTGTGAGAGGTATGGAGGGCATAAGTATGAATTTTAGAGGCACAGTAATTGTAAAAAAAGAAGAAAAATGGTTTGTCGCGACATGCCTTGAAAACAATATTGCATCTCAGGGAAAGACGCTTGATGAATCCATTGCGAATTTAAAGGAAGCGATTTCGCTGTATTATGAGGACGAACGGAGAGAGGAAGCATTTCAGAATGCTCCATTTTATATAACCACTTTGGAACTGGCGATATAATGAGCGATAAG
>JAITAX010000266.1 GCA_031283865.1 Eubacteriales Family XIII. Incertae Sedis bacterium | reverse complement strand
GAATTGCCAAATCCCCTTTCCCTCAATTGTGAATTGTGCATCGTGAATTGTGAATTGCCCTTCCTCAATTGTGAATCGTGCATTGTAAATTGTGAATTGCCCTTCCTCAATTGTGAATTGTGCATTATGAATTATGAATTACCAAACTCCCATTCCGCAAGCTTGGCCCGGATGATGCCCTCCGCCGTTTCCGTCAGCGCGGCGGCCTCCTGCTTGGACAGGCCGGCCGTCTCTATCGGCGGATGGATATAAAAACGGACCTGCATCCCGGAACGGATCACGCCTTTTTCTTCGAAGATCTTATAGCAACCCACGTGCGTCACGGGAACGACGGGGACGCCGGGTTTCACGGCGAGGCGCAGACTGCCCCGTTTGAAAGCGCCTGTCGGACCGCCCTTGCTGCGCGTCCCCTCCGGAAAGACGACGAGCGAAAAGCCGCGGCGCAGGAGCGCCACGCCCTCTTCTATGGCTTTGAGCGAGGCGCGCGCGTCGTCGCGCTCGATGAACACGCTGCGAATTTCGGCAATCCACTTTCCAAACACGGGCAACTTCGATAACTCTTTCTTTGAGACAAAGCCGAACTGTTTGTTGCGAATCAGCGCGCAGAGCAGGGGGATGTCCGCGTAGCTTTCGTGGTTGGAAACAAAGACCACGGGGCCGTCGGGCAGCTCCGTTTCGCCCTCCGCGCGCAGATCGACGCGCAGCTTTTGGGCAATCTCGTCACCCCACAGGGTGGTCGTTTTCAGGATCTCCCGCCGTTCGAGTTCCTCCTCGCCGGACATGCGGTATTTCGCGATGCCGCGTCGAAAGACGCGCAGATGACGCAGCTCCGCGAGAAGCCAGACGAAGAAAGGCAGATTGCGCAAAGTAATCAAGACGACGGACCACATTTTAAGCACCCCTGAGGAAATCGTTTACCAGCGTGAGGAAGCCGAGTTCGCTTTCAAATTCGCGGCCGCCGTTGCCGTCCAAAAAATCGATGTACCCCTGCCAATTCGTATTTTGGCGGCTCAATACCTGCAACACGAAAGTCGCTTTCTCGCCTGCGGCGCGCGCTACGGTTTCTTCGTCCATATAGGGCCGCTCGTCTTCCGTTTCCGGCGCCGCGATCCGCCTGTGCCTTTTCGGGAGCGGCACGGCTGTGCGAAAGGTCCGCTTGCGCTGGAAAGCCTGCGGATACTTCTGCTCGTCCATAAGCCGGTCAAGGCGCAGCACAAGGCTGTTCAAATCCGGGAAGAGGAGAACGTCTTTCAGCCGCATACTGTAGACCCTGCCGCTGACGATGCTGTTTTCCGCGCTGTCCACGCAGATGCGCAACTTCGCGCTGTTGTAATTCAAACACAAATTTGATTTCATAGGCTATAAGGCGACATTCACGCCGAGACGCTTTTGCATCTGTTCCTTGTTCATCGCCGCGTGGACCGCCGTTTCGGGCGTGATGCGGTTTTCTTTCACAAGGTTCAGCAGGCTTGTATCCATCGTGATCATGCCCTCCGAAGAGGAGGAGTAAATAATGCTTTCCATCTGGTGGATATTCGATTCGCGTATCATGTTCCGAATCGCGTTGTTGCAGATTACGACCTCAAAAGCCGGCGTTTCGCCGCCGTCTGTGCAGGGTACGAGCTGCTGCGATATGACGCCCTGCAATACCATCGAAAGCTGGATGCGGATCTGCTGCTGCTGCGCGGGCGGGAAAGAGTCTATGATGCGGTCCACCGTGTTGACCGCGCCCGTCGTGTGCAGCGTGGAAATGACGAGGTGGCCCGTTTCCGCCGCGGTGACGGCTGCCTTGATCGCCTCGTAGTCCCGCATTTCACCGAGCAAGATAACGTCGGGCGCTTGGCGCAGGGCCGAGCGCAGGGCGGAGGTGTAGCTCTCCGTATCGGTTTCGATCTCTCGCTGCGTGACGACGCTCTGCTTGTGGTGGTGCAGATACTCTATCGGGTCCTCTATCGTGATGATGTGCGCGTTGCGCGTGGAATTGATGGCGTCGATCAGGCAGGCCAGCGTCGTGGATTTGCCGCTGCCGGCCGGACCCGTCACAAGGACGAGGCCCCGCGTATGCTGCGCGAGGGCCAGAACATTGTCCGGGATGCGAAGTTCATGCCTGTCGGGCAGATCGAAAGAGACGATCCGGATGACGCTTGCCAGAGAATTGCGCTGTTTGAACACGTTGATGCGGAAGCGGGCAAGTCCCGAAAGGGAAAAGGAGAAATCGTCGTCGCCGTCCGCGACCATATCCATGCTGCGGTTGCCCGCGTACTCGTACATCTCGCGAACCATTGCCTGGATGGTGTCGGGCGTCTGCTTCATATCGTCGTCCCTGTGTATGCTGCCGCTCGTCTTGTAGGAAACGGGCAGGCCCGGGACCAAGATCACATCGGAAGCCTTGATTTCGATTGCGCGCCGCAATACATCCTGAATGCTCATACTGATATTATCCCTCCCATACCGGCAACATATCTTCCTCGAAACTCGGTTCTTCGGCCATGACGCGCCAACGCAGGACTTCGTACACGCCGCCGCGCGGCAGCGAAAGCGTCACTTCAAGCGTCAAAAGGCTGTCCACAAAGACGCCGTAGGAAACGATCAAGCCGGCCCCGTCGGGACTTTCTTCAACGTCGGCGTAGGGGATCTCCGCGCCCTCGTAGGCGGTGATTCGCTCTTGGAGCTGCGTGCGCGCGCGCTGCTCCGGCTTCGGGTCGCCCGCCTGCCAGAACGCGGCCACGTCCGCGCTGATTTCCGTCGCGGCGTTGTCGGCGGCGTAATAGGCTTTCACCATTTCTGAATTTTTCGCGGAGAGCCGCATATCCGCGTTGGCGGAAGCGAAAGTCAGCACCGCGAACACGGTCAGGCACAGGATGAGCAGCACGACGAAGAGCGTGACAACGCCGATGCCGGAAGCGGAATGCAGGTTTTTGCTGTCTTTCATCGCGTCGGCCTCCTCAGAGCGGTATTCCTGCTTGTGCTCAGGTCGAATATGGATTGTTCCCCCCGCAAAACGTCGATTTCGGCGCGAATCAGATCGCCGTCCTCGGACAGTCGGGCGATGAGCGTGTAGCGCGCGCCGTCCGGCGCGTCTTGGGCTTGCCAGTCTTCGTCGTAATAGACGATTGCGCCGGCGCCGTCCTCGGCCGGATGTCCGCCGATCTCCGCCGCAAACTCGGCGAGGTCGTCATGCGCATGAAAGGCTTCCGCCGCGCTTTCCGAGAGGAACACGGCCCGGTTCAGGTTCGTTCCCGTCGTCGCCGTCATGAAAGCGCTCGCGAAAACCCCGCCGCATATACCCATGCTGAGGGCAAAGATCAAGATGGCGATGATGAGTTCGGTCAGAAACAAAACCGAACGTGAATTTGCTTTGTGCATTGCGCTTACCTCCCGTTCACGCCGGATCGCGGCGTCAGCAGCAAGCGCTGCATCTCCCCCGAAGCCTCCGTCACCTTTACCTCGATCAGGCCGTCCCGTGCGGTAAAGGAAAGATCGGCGACGGGCATGATGGGCACGCCGGACGCGAGTTCAAGCGCCTGTTCCGTCCCGTCCTCCGTGAAGAGTTCGCGAAGCTCGCCGTCGTAGGCGTACAGGCAGGTCAGATACGCCGTGCCGTCAAAATCCTGCCGGAACACGAGCGCCCCGGTCCCGTTGATATTGCGCGTTTCGATGCCGCCCTCGTCGCCGCGCCGCACCTGGTTCGCAACGTAGGAGAGGACGGTCCGCTGCGCGTAGTTTTCGGAGGAAAGCTTGTTCGTATTGTTGTATACCGAAATGCCGAGTACCATGACGCTGATGGAAAGCAAGACGAACATGCCCATGAGCAGCAACACCACAGCCGTATCGAGCATAGACGATTTGTTCTTCATAAATCCGTTTATCGAAACACACCTGCCTTTCAAGTTTGGTTCCGCCCCGCCTCCGCTTTGCGGCGCTGAGAGGCGCGTTCCCTGTTCCCATCCCGGCGTTCTCCCGGCGCAAGCGCCGCCGGGTCTATTCGGAGGGTTCCGCGTCCTCCGCAGGAGCGAAATCGCCCGTCACCTCCGCCGGCTCGTCCGTCGGATCGGGAATGGTCTTCGCGTTTGCGAAGAGTACGTCGATCTCCGGCATCAGGTTCGACGCCGTGTAGGTGTAATAGATGATGTATTTGCTCTCGTCGGGCCGAACGGCGTAATGCTCTTTCAGGTACTCGAAATCGACCGGATAGACGCCCTCAAGCGCGTAGCACTGCACGGCGGCGCGCCGTATGCTTTCCTCCGTGAGGTGCATCCCCTCATTCTCCGATCTGCCCGCGATCTTCGAAACAGCGAGTACGAACAGCGCGAGTACGATCAGAAACAGCGCAATCGGCAGGATGATTCTGACATAGATCTTTACTCTGCTTTGAATGATCATAGGTATTCTCCGATGTCTTAGGCGCGGACGCTTGCCCTTGCGCCGCCGTGCTTACAAATCTTTATACCCCGATGGCCGTCATCATGCCGATCAGGGGCAACATGACGGACAGGAGCACGAGCCCGACGGACAGCGCGAGAACCACGATCAGCGCGGGTTCCACGCGGTTAACCATGCGGAAGAGCATGGCGTCGGAATCCTCCTCGCACAGATGCGCCACCTCGTTCATGGCCTGTTCCGTTATGCCCGAGCGAAAGCCCGCTGACAGAAGTCCGGACTGCATACCCGTGAAGATGTCGGCAGCCTCCGCGGCGCGCGGAAAGGTTTCCCCCTCCTCGATCTTCTCCTTGCAGCGCCTGATGTTCGCGGAAAACGCGCCCTCTCCGATCAGTTCTCCCGAGCGCTCAAGGGCCTCGCCGATGTTCAGGCCGCTCGAAAGCATGAGCGACATGGCCGAGGCGAAGCGGCTTCTTGAAACCGCGAAATTCAGCTTGTTGCCGAAGAACACCCTGTCCGAGGCCCTGCTCAGGGAAGCCCTGCCGCCCGCGGATAGGCTCATGAGCCCCGCGATGACGACGATTGCCACAAAGGCGACCGACAGCCCTACGGCCACGTATTTGCTGACGTCGGCGACGCGGAGCATCACCTGCACGGAGGCGGAGATGCTCGCGCCCATATCGCGGAACACCTGTTGGAACACGGGCAGCACGCGGGACACGAGAACGAGCAGGATCACGGCTGTCACCACGAGCATGACGGCGGGGTACATGATCGCGTTCTTGATCATCTTGGAAACGCTTGCTTCCCTGCGGTAAAAATCCGAAAGGGCGGAGAGGACGGATTCGAGCTTGCCCGTCACCTGACCGATGTCGATCATGCGAATCATGTGGGAGGGGAAGCGCCCGACGGTTTCAAGGGTCTTCGACAGCGTGTAGCCCTCGTCGATCAGCTTGTGGATCTCTGTCAAAAGTTCCTTATCCGGGCCGTTGCCCGCATCCTCGAGCAGGATGGATACGCTTTTTTCGACATTGATGCCCGACTTGATCATCATCGAGAGTTTCAAGCAGAAAACGGACAACTCTTCTGAATTTAACTCCCTGCCGACGCGATTTGCATTTTCGGGTTTTTTCTCCATGGCTGTGACCTTTCTTAATCGGTATATTTGACCTTGTAGTTGGAACCGTCGCCGATGAACTTGTATATGTCGGGACTCGATTTCGAACTCGAAGCGAACGTCGGGTCCATAAGCGAGAACTTGTCGCCGTCGAAGTAGATGGCCTTGTCGATCCAGCCGATGTTTTCGATGAAAACGTTGACCCAAGCGTGATAAGCCGTGCCCGCGTAGCCGATGACGAGCTTGCAGGGGATGTTCTGCGAGCGCAGCATCGCGCTCATCACAGCCGCGTAGTCGAAGCAGATGCCTTTTTTGGACTTCAAGACGGCGTCCACGTTCGGGACGTAGCCCGTCGGCGCGTTCTTCGCCAGCACCTTGTCATATGTGAAATTTTTCACGACATACTGATAGACGGCGTCGAGCTTCTCAAGGTCCGTCGATTTGCCGGAGACGAGAGACGCGGCCTGCTTCACCGCCTCGGAACCCGCGCTGAAATTCACATATTGATTCGGATACATGAACGGAAGAAAGGAATCCCGAAGCTTCACGTTGATCGTCTTGCCGAAAGCGAGGGCGTATTTGCTGCCGGAAATGTTCTCGAAAATATTGATCGTGTAATCGCCGTCCCCGACGGAGAACGGAAACACCTCGACCGTGCCGTCGCTTTTCAGGTTGTAGGTGTAGTCCTCCCCGCCCTTTTTCGTGATTTGAACCTTGATCGGGACGTTTTTGCCGCCCGTGTACTTCAGCATGACATAGCCCTCGGCCGCGTTTGAGGCGTCTATGGAAGCCTTGTCGTTTGAGAAGACGCTGCCGCTGATGTTTGCTTTTCGTTCCGCCTTGACCGGAATCGTCTTCGCGGCGTATACCGCGCTTTCGTTTTGAAGCGCCGGCGCCGAAACGGAAGCGCAAAGCAGCGAAAGCAGCGTGCACGCAATCGCAAAGATGCGACAGACGGAGCGCCGCTTTATCGTATCGGTTATTCGCATATGCAAGATTAAATTTTTCAAAATATTCACCCTGAATTTTCGGTCTGTATAATCCGCGCATCGCCGTTTTCGAGCGTACCGGACGGGGAAAAGTCGACGGCGCACTTAAATTCTGTATAATGGCTGCGACCTGCGGCTATTATACCATGCTCATAATGATTTACATAGTATTATTTGCTATGAAATCAAAGTTTTCGGTTTTGTAAAAAACCCCGTCCAGCGCGGCGCTCACGATGAGACGCCGGTCCGCAACGCCTATGGGCGTGCAGGTCGTCAGCGTAAGGCTGCTGTAGCCCTTGCTGTAGATCTCGCTCCAGTCGTCCTCTTCCACGGTGACGGTGTATTCGTAGAGATAGCGAAACACTTTCTCATCGTCGCAGAGGTAGAGGTAATCGCCCTCCCCCACCTTGTCCAAATGGTAAAACATGATCTCCGTAATCCTGCCGTTCTTGACGCCGTTCCGGTGGCCCGCTATGCTGACGTTGCGGTTGCCCCTGCCGGGCAGCTGCGAAACCTCGTAAAGGCAGGCGCCCTTGTTCAGCGTAGCCGTGTCCGTGCCGTCGTACACGGCTTCGTCGAGTTCAAGGACGGGGATGACGAGCCGGAAATCCTTATCGCGGTAGCCCCGCCGCTCGGCTGTGACGAAGAGCTTGTCCGCCGGCAGATCGTCGGCCGGGTCAAGCGAATCGTCGTCCGGCCAAGGTATGGGCAGGCCGCCGCCCGGCAATTCCTCTTGCGGTTCCGCCGTGCTGAACGCGAGCGGCAGGACGCGCCGCGCCGCCTCTTGGACCTGCGAGCCGTCGGCGACGCCGCCGTACAGCAGGACGGCGAACGCGAGCGCCAGCGCGACGACCGCCCCAACGATTGCCGCGAGAAGCAACGAAATCGCGCGTCGCCTGCGCAGGCGCGCCTCCGTTTGCACCGTGCGCCCATAGGGCAGCAGCCGGTCGGCTTGTTCGTTTTCTTCCATGTCGCGCTCCTGCTCGCCGGGTATCCATCCCGGTTTTGTCTGTTTTGCCCGTTTTGGACGGG
>JAITAX010000241.1 GCA_031283865.1 Eubacteriales Family XIII. Incertae Sedis bacterium | reverse complement strand
GCGGACGTCATCGTCATCAGCGGCTACGACGGCGGCACGGGCGCCGCGCCGCGCACGAGCATCCGCCACGCGGGGCTGCCCTTTGAACTCGGCGTCGCGGAGGCGCACCAGAGCCTGCTCATGAACAACATGCGAAACCGCGTCGTGCTCGAAACGGACGGCAAGCTCCTGACGGGCCGCGACATCGTCATAGCGGCGCTGCTCGGTGCGGAGGAATTTGCTTTCGCGACCGCACCCCTCGTGGTGCTCGGCTGTGATATGATGCGGGTCTGCAATCTCGACACCTGCCCCGTCGGCATCGCGACGCAGAATCCGAAACTCTGCAAACGCTTTGCGGGGAAGCCGGAATACATCGAAAATCTCATGCGCTTTCTCGCGCAGGAAGTGCGCGAATGGATGGCGCGCATAGGCGTGCGCCGCTTCAAGGACCTTGTCGGCCACGTCGAGCTTCTGCGCCGAAATCCGAACGACATCAACGAGAAAGCAAAGACGGTCGATCTGTCGGGGCTCCTCTACCGGCCGACGGTCGACGACGACGCGGGCGCGCGCTATTTCACGCAGCCGCAGGATCACGCGCTGCGGCGCACGACAGACCAAAACACGCTGCTCTCCCTCTGCCGCCCCGCCATAGAGCAGAGGAGCGACTGTGTGCGCTACGAGCTGCCCGTGAACAACCGGAATCGAACGATCGGTTGTATGCTTTCGAGCGAAATCGTGCGCGCGCACGGTGCGGAGGGGCTGCCCGACGGCGCCGTCAGGCTGCGCTTCGACGGTTCGGCCGGGCAGAGCTTCGGCGCTTTTCTCGCGAAAGGCGTGGAACTCACGCTGTGCGGCGAATCGAACGACCACGTGGGCAAGGGGCTGTCCGGGGGCAGGATCATCGTGAAGCCGCCCGCCGACGCATCTTTCGATCCCGGCGAAAACATCATCATCGGCAATGTGGCGCTCTACGGCGCGACCGCCGGCGAAGCCTACATACGCGGCGTGGCCGGCGAACGCTTCTGCGTGCGAAACAGCGGCGCGACCGCCGTCGCGGAGGGCGTGGGCGACCACGGCTGCGAGTATATGACGGGCGGCAGGGTCGTGATCCTCGGCAGGACGGGCCGCAATTTCGCCGCGGGCATGTCGGGCGGCGTCGCCTACGTCCTCGACCCCGCGGGCGCGCTCGCGCGAAACTGCAACCGCGATGGGCTGTTCACGGGCGCCCTTGACGGAAGCGATAAAAAAGAACTCAAAGCGCTGCTCGAAGCGCACCTCTTCTACACGGGCAGCGACAGGGCAAAGGCCCTGCTCGGCGATTTCAACGCCTCGGCCAAGGACTTCGTGAAGATCATACCGGAGGACTACCGGCGCATACTGGCCGCGATGGAGGAGGCGAGGAAGCGAAAGCTGCACGGGGAGGAACAAGTCCTGTACGCTTTCGGAAAGGTGATCGGCGACGCCGAGCAGCGCGAGAGGAGAGCGGAATAAGCGGCCGAACGGTGAATGTTTGTGGCAGCCGGACGGCTGCAATGGAGGCAGCCATGGGAAAGTCTACGGGTTTCTTGGAATATGAGCGGACGGAATCGGAACACCGCCCCGCCCGCGAACGCATACGGGATTACGAAGAATTTGTCGTGGCGCCGCAGGTCGAAGCGCTGCGCATACAGGGCGCGCGCTGCATGGACTGCGGCGTCCCGTACTGCCACGCGGGTTTCGTCGTGGAGGGCCTTTCCATCGGCTGCCCGCTGTGCAACCTCATTCCCGAGATCAACGACCTCGTCTATCGCGGGGAGTACGAAGAGGCCTACAAGCGTCTCTCGAAAACCCACCCGTTCCCTGAGTTTACAAGCCGCGTATGCCCGGCGCTGTGCGAGGGTTCCTGCACGCTCGGCGAACACGCGCTGCCCGTCACGATCAAGGAGATTGAACGCTTCGTCAGCGACGAAATGCTGCGGCGGGGCCTGATCCGCCCGCGACCGCCCCTGCTGCGCACGGGTAAGCGCGCAGCCGTCGTCGGTTCGGGACCCTCGGGATTGGCCTGCGCCGAGCTGCTGAACCGGCTCGGCAACAGCGTCACCGTATTCGAACGCGCCGACCGGCCCGGCGGCCTGCTCATGTACGGCATACCGAATATGAAGCTCGACAAGGCGCTCGTCCTCTCCCGCGTCGCGCTGCTGGAAGAGGAGGGCGTGCAGTTCGTGCTTTCGACGGAGGTGGGCGGCGACTACCCCGCGCCGGCCCTCATGAAAGACTTCGACGCGGTTGTGCTCTGCGCGGGCGCGACGCAGGAACGCCTGATCGACGCGCCGGGCAGCGAACTTGCGGGCGTCGAGACCGCGGTGCGCTTCCTCAGCGCCGCGACCAAGGGTCTGCTCGACGGAAAGCGGGACGCGGGCGCGCCGAACGCCGCAGGCAAGGATGTGATCGTCGTGGGCGGCGGCGATACGGGCACCGACTGCGTGGCGACCTCCATACGGCAGGGCGCCGGGAGCGTCGCACAGCTCGAGATCCTGCCGAAGCCGCCCGAAAAGCGGACGGACGGAAACCCTTGGCCGCTTTGGCCCAAGGTACACAAGACCGATTACGGCCAGCAGGAGGCCATCGCCCTCTTCGGCACCGACCCGCGCGAATATCTGACGACCGTGAAAGAGATCACGGGCGCGAACGGGCGCGTGAACGGCGTCAAGACCGTACAGGTCGAGTGGGTGAATCGAAACGGAAAGCAGGCGCCGCGAGAAATCGCGGGTACGGAAAGACTGCGCCCGGCGCAGCTCGTGCTGACGGCCATGGGCTTCACGGGACCGGAGCGCATGTTGATCGAGCGGCTCGACCTCAAGACGGACAGCCGCGGAAACGTCGCGACGGAGGGCGACTCGCACAAGAGCAGCCTGCTCTCGGTCTTCGCCGCCGGGGACGTGCGCCGCGGCCCCGGCTTGGTCGTGTGGGGCATCGCGGAGGGCCGCCGCGTCGCGCGCCGGTGCGACGAATACCTGAACGCGAAGTGAGCGCCGGCGCGCCCGCCGCGCTACCGATTCTTGAACTGCGCGGGCCGCTTCTCGAGAAAAGCCGCCATGCCCTCCACCCTGTCCTCGGAGGCCGAGGCGCTCACGTAGGCTTCGAGTTCAAAGGCGACGCCCGAGGGCAAATCCAGATTGATCCCGGCGTTGACGGCCCGCTTCGCCATCTTCAGGCCGATCGGCGACTTGGAAATCAAAAGCCGCGCGTATTTCTCCGCCTCCGCGAGCAATTCATCGGCGGGGAATACCTTTTGCACGAGACCGATGCGCAGCGCTTCGGCGGCATCGATGATCTCCGCGCTGAAGATCAGATACTTCGCCATGCCTTTTCCGACGAGGCGCGGGAGGCGCTGTGTGCCGCCAAAGGCCGGCATGATGCCCAGATTCACCTCCGGCTGGCCGAATTTCGCCTTGTCCGAGGCGAAGCGCACGTCGCAGGCCATCGCAAGCTCGCAGCCGCCGCCGAGGGCGAAGCCGTTGACCGCCGCGATGACGGGCTTGTCGATGTTCTCAATCGACTCCATGACACGCTGGCCCCGCTTCATCATCTCCCGGCCCTCGGCGGTCGTGAGATCCCGCATCTGCGCGATGTCCGCGCCGGCCACAAAGGCCTTGCCGGCGCCCGTGAGTATGACCGCCCGCACATCCTCCGCATCGTCGATGCGCGAGAAAACGTCGCCGAGTTCGGACAGCAGCTCCGTGTTCAGCGCGTTCAGCGCCGCCGGCCTGTTCACCGTAACGAAAGCAAGCCCGTCTTTCACTTCAAATAACAGATTCTCATAATTCGCCATAATCCTCTCCTCTCAATCAAGCAAAACACCGCCGGCAATCCCTCCGCATCCCGAGCGGCGGGTTTCCGCGCTTTTTCGATTATTATAGCATAAATGCCTCGAATGCACAAAGGGCAAAGTGCGGAAAACTTGCCGCCCGTGAAGCTTTCCGTCCGCCAAGCCCCGCATATTTTTGAATTGTAAAACCGTTTGCGCAGAGAAATTGCCTGCGGTGCAAAAAAGTGCTTGACAGTGTATTAATACATATAGTATACTTATGACACATAGGACGCCCGTCCCCCGGGCGGCAAGCAAGGAGAACGGAGGAACGGATGTTCCAACCTGATTTGAGAAGCCGAAAATCCATCTACGCGCAGATTGTGGACAAGCTGCGGGAGGAAATCCTGTCGGGCGTGC
>JAITAX010000209.1 GCA_031283865.1 Eubacteriales Family XIII. Incertae Sedis bacterium | reverse complement strand
TTCAGACCGTCCCGCCGAGCTGCGTCAACCGTGACGACACGAACAGCCCGAAAACCGCGATGTACGGCGGCGTCCGCCGCGCCAGAGTTTCCTCCCAGTCGTGGAAGCACGCGATGCGGATGATGTTTCGGGAGCGTTTGGACGCGCTCGCGTTGGGACAGAGGACGAAAGACATCGCGGGCTTTGTCCTTGCGCAGATGCCGGAGGACATTCAAACGGACAAGGAGGAACTGAAGAACAAGATATGCGAGGTGGTCAACCTCGCATCTGCGGCCGCGGCCAACCCGATTATTCCCGACGCCCCTTACGCCGCCATTAAAAAGGCCATTAAAAATGCGGTAAAGGCATGGAAAAACCTGGACAACTCGGAATCGGAACCGCAATTGGTCGAAGAATTGCAGGACGCGCTGAAAGGTTTTGACCTTGCGATTCATGAAGCCCAAAAAGCGGACGAGATATTGAAAGTGATCGACAATGCAATCGCATCCGTTTCCGGCGGCAAGGACAGCGAACAACGCATGGCCTTTGAACGCAAGATACAAAACGCGCTCCTGTCCTCTCCCATCGTCGACAGTCTGACAAACGCGTCGTCGGACGCGCTCTTCTTCATGGGCAGGCAGGAAGCGCTGAACATCGCGAAGCTCACCGCCGACTATATAAGGACCGGTCAAAAGCCGTCAAAGGACTCCGTGCAGGAGGCGCTGAATTACTTTCCCAAAGGCAATGGCCTGTCCTGCTTCGCGGTCGATGTGGCCTTGTTCGGTCGCATGGTCGCAAAGGCCCCCGAGTTGAACGTGGACGCTTCGGCGCAGCTCGCCCACGCGATCTCGACACACCGCGTCGAAAAGGAGTTCGATTATTTCACGGCAAAGGACGACCTCGCGCCGGCAAGCAGGCCGGGGGCGGGCATGATCGGGGATGTGGAATTTAATTCTTCGACGCTCTACCGCTACGCGACGCTTGCAATCCACGAGCTGTACGAGCAATTGGCGCGGGATGCGGACGCGACGGCGAAAGCGGCCGCGGAATTTGTCCGCGCGTTTGCATTCTCGATGCCGGATGGCAGAAGAAACAGTTTTGCCAACTACACCGTACCCGACGCGATCTACGCGGCGATCCGGGACGACAGACCCGTCAACCTTGTCGGCGCGTTCGAAAATCCCGTGCAGGCGGAAAACGGCTACGCATCCGCTTCGATGAAACGCCTCGGCGAATACGCGCAAAACGTCTGCGAGCGCTTTGTGCCAAAACCGAGGAAAGCCTATGTCATCGCCTTTGACAGCGCGCTTGAGGCGCTCGGCGAGGCGAGCGAAGCGGCTGCGCTGCCGGAAGCCGTCGCGGCGGACGTCAGGGAGGCCCTGCGATGACGACCCTGCTGCTGCGGCTGGCCGCACCGCTGCAATCGTGGGGCGCGGAAAGCAAATTCACGAGGCGCATGAGCCGCCGCGAGCCGACAAAATCCGGCGTGATCGGGCTGTGCGCCTGCGCGATGGGCATCCGCCGCGACGACGACGGCGTGATCGCCGAACTGGCCGCGCTGCGCTTCGGCGTGCGGATCGATCAGCCCGGAACGCTGCTGCGGGATTACCACGTGGCGCACAAGGAGGAATTTTGGACGACGGGTAAATCGGATCCTTTCGTATCGGAACGCTATTATCTCGCGGACGCCGTCTTTCTCGCCGGACTCAGCGGCGATCCGGCCTTGCTGCGGGTGATCGACGCCGCGCTGGCCGCGCCCAAGCTTCCGTACTATCTGGGCAGGCGATCCTGTCCGCCGAGCGAGCAATTGTCGCTCGGTCTGCGCGAAACGGAGCTTAAAGCCGCGCTCTGCGAAGAACCGTGGCTCGCGAGCGAGTGGTACAGACGCCGCAACCGGCCCGCCTCGCTTGAAATCGTCTGCGACACGGAAGAAAAAAACAGAATCGCCCGCGACCTGCCGCTGTCCTTTCACGCGAGCAACAGGCGCTACGGACTGCGTTTCACCGAACGCACGAAATGTTCCGTCATGCAGTTCGTCGAAACCGCACACGATCCATTTGCCGCAATCGGAGGTGATCTTTGATGTACCTGTCGCGTATCGAGATAAACCGGCACAGGCGCGAAACCGTCCGCGCGCTGGCATCGCCCGGGATACTGCACGCTGCGGTCGAAGCCTGCTTCCCGGCCGCAGACGAGGCGGAACTCCGAAAGCTTTGGCGGCTCGACAGCGCGGGGAATGCCCTGTATCTCTTGCTGCAAAGCGAGATTAAGCCGGATTTCACGCATATAATTGAACAGTTCGGCCGGGCGGGGCAGGCGTGGGAAACAAAGGAATACGACGGCTTCCTGTCCCGTCTGCAAAACGATCAGGTCTGGGATTTTCGGCTGCTGGCGAATCCGACGCACAGCGTGAGCACGGGGAAAAGCGCCCGCGGAAAGATCGTGGCCTATACGTCGCCGAAAAGTCAGAGGAAATGGCTTATCGACCGCGCGGCGAAATGCGGATTTGAAATCGTGCGGATCCCGCCGTCGCGTGCGGATCTGCCGGCCGAGGCCCGCGAGGACGAATCCCCTTTCTGCAACGACGCGCAAAGCACGGACGAGTTTCTGCGCTTCGACGTGATGCAAAGCAAGGCCGGTAAATTTTGGCGCCAAGGAAAAATCGTAACCGTCGAGATGGCCGCATTTGAGGGTGTGCTGCGGATCACCGACGCGAAAATGCTTGCAGACGCGATGAAAAACGGTATCGGTCGCGCGAAAGCCTACGGCTGCGGGCTTTTGACGCTTGCGCCGCAAAGCGGCGCGTCCTCGTAAGGGCGCGCTGTCGTTTCCCCTGCCGTGAAGCATACGCCTTTGGCCCCTCCTAAGCTTTTTACATAAAATCGAAATCCTGTCTTTACAAAGTTCAAAATCGGATATATAATGGGGGTGGATTAGTTTTGGCTAACCTATGTCCCTTTCGTATGATTAGCCTGTGCTAACAAAAATCCATCCCCCTTGGTGAAAGACGGGGGCCCGCCTGTGCGGCGCGGCGCGCGGCAATCGGGACAAAACGCGAAAGTCCCCTGCCCCGCCGGTCCGGCAGGCGCAGACCCGCTTTCGTCATCACAGTAAAAGAGAAAGGAAAGAAGAGCATGAAAAGAACACCTTGCATCAGGAAGAGTTTGGCCCTGTTGCTGGCGGCGCTGATGGTGTTCGCCACCCTGCCGGCAACGGCGACGGCGGCGAGCGCCTCTGACATCGCGGGGCATTGGGCCGAGGACACGCTCGACAAGTGGTCCGACCTCGGTTGGTTCACGGGCGACGGCGCGGGCGTCTACCGCCCGAACGCGAGCATCACGCGCGCCGAATTTGCGGCGCTCGTCAACCGCATGAAAGGTTACTCCGGGGAAAGCGCGGATATCGCGAAGTACAAGGACGTTTCCGCGGGCGCTTGGTATTACGGCGCGATTTCCGCGGCTCTCGCGGAGGGCTACCTGACGGGCGTCGGCGCGGATGCCATGGCGCCCACGCGGCCCATCACGCGGCAGGAGGCCATTGCGATCATCGCCCGCATTGAGGGCGTCACATCGTCTGACACGGCCATACTTTCGGCGGCGACCGACGGCGGCGACGTCGCGGCGTGGGCGCGGGAGAGCGTGGCCGCGAGCATCGCGGCCGGCCTTGTCGCGGGTTCGGACGGCAAACTGAATCCCACGGACGCCATCACGCGCGCGGAATCCGTCGTGCTGATGGACCGGGTCTACGCGAATGTGAAAACCTACGCCCTCGCGGGTACATACGGGCCGGCTCCCACGAGCGAATACCTGAATGCGGCGGCGATCAACATCGCGGGCGCGGGCGTACAACTGCATAAGGCTGCGGTTTCCGGCGATCTCACAATCACGGCGGCGGTCGGCGACGGGGACGTCTATCTGGAAGGCGTAACGGTAAACGGCAAACTGAACGTGCGCGGCGGCGGGTCGAACAGCGTCCGGCTGAACGACTGCAGCATCCGGGAACTCATCCTCGAAAAGCCCGGCGTTCGCGTCGTCTTGAGCGGCGCATCCTCCGTTTCGAGCGCCCGTTCCGAAGGCGCGGGCAGCATCGTGGCACTGGAGAACGGCGCGAAGATCGAAACCCTGACCCTCGCGATCCCGAACGCGCAACTCAACCTGGAAGCAGGCGCGTCCATAACGACACTGAACGCGGAAGCGGCCGGCGCCAAGATTGAAACGCAGGCCGGCGCGAGCATCGGCACGGCCAACCTCAGCGCCGCGACCGAGATCACGGGCGCCGGCAGCATCGCAACCGCCAACATCACGACGAACGGCGTGG
>JAITAX010000193.1 GCA_031283865.1 Eubacteriales Family XIII. Incertae Sedis bacterium | reverse complement strand
AGAACAAGGGCAAGGCGCGGAAGATGCGGCGGGCGATTGCGCTTTCCAAGCTCGTGAACGGCCAAAACACAAGGATCGTAAACCGCCTCTTCAAGGAGGTTCATCAGGCGCTGGGCGGCAACGTCCTGCTGTTCATATCGGGCGGCGCGCCGATAGACCCGCTCGTCGTCGAGGACTTCAACGCCATGGGTCTCCCCATGATACAGGGCTACGGCATGACGGAGAACGCGCCCATCATCGCGGTGAACAAGGACAAATACAACAAGCCGGCCTCCGTGGGCCTGCCCATGCCCGGCACGGAGGTCAGAATCATCAACGAGGATGGGAGCGGCATCGGCGAGATCATCTGCCGCGGCGATTCCGTCATGCTCGGCTACTACGACGATCCGGAGGAAACGGCGCGCGTCCTCGCGGACGGCTGGCTGCATACGGAGGATTTCGGGTACTTCGACAGCGACGGCTTCCTGTACGTGACGGGGCGGAAGAAGAATCTGATTATCGCCAAGAACGGCAAGAACGTGTCGCCGGAGGAATTGGAATATTTTCTGTGCAAGATCCCCTATATCGCGGAGGTCATGGTCTGGGGCGCGGACGACGAACGCGGCGGGGACGTCGTGATCTGCGCCGATATATTCCCGGATTTCGCTTACGCGGCGGAGGCGTGCGGCAAGCCGCCCGGCCGGGATGAGCTCAAACGGATACTCAAAAAAGAGATAGACGGCATCAACGAAAAACTGCCGGGTTACAAGCGGATCAGGCGCTTTGCCCTGCGCGACAGCGAATTTGAAAAGACGACGGTTCAGAAGATCAAGCGGCACACGGTAGTCCACGGTTCACGCGAACCGGCGAAAGAACCGGGCGGGTATATGAATAAAGGAGGTATGTATCGTATGGCGGTTCAAGACGATTATGCGGCGGTCAAGGCGCGGGAAAAGGCGGAGGCCGACGCGCTGATTGCGGAGATTCAAAAAAACACGGACCCGCGCGTGCGCTACAAGGATGTGCGGGCCGTGACGGACATGCGGCACATGCTCGAAGAGAGCGTCGCGCTCTATGCGGACAGGACGGCTTTCCATGTGAAAGACGTGCCTGCCGGACCCTACCGGCAGATCAGCTACCGGCAGATGAAGCAGGATGTGGACGCGCTCGGCACGGCGCTCGCGGCGCAGGGGTTAAGGCGCGTGGCGGTCATCGGCGAGAACTGCTATCAATGGGCGATTTCCTATCTGGCCGTGGCCTGCGGCGGCGGCGTCATCGTGCCGCTCGACAAGGAGTTGAACGCGAGCGAGCTCAAGCAGCTGCTGATCGCTTCCGAGGCCGAATGCGTGCTGTTCACGAAGAAATTTCGCAAGATTTTCACGGACATCCACGCGTCCGGCGACACGAAATTGCGCAGGCTCATCGATTTGACGGGCGAAGAGGCTTCGGTCGACGTCCTGCTTCTCGCGGACTGCATGGAGGAGGGCCGGCGTCTGTCTGCGGAGGGCAATCGAGCTTACGCGGACGCCCGCATCTCAGGCGATGAGATGTGCTCGCTGATCTTCACCTCGGGGACGACGGGCGTGGCGAAAGGCGTCATGCTCTCCCACAAGAACTTGGCCGCGGGCCTTATGATTCCGCCCACCGTCATCCGGATCGCCAAAGAAGACATTTTCTTTTCCGTTCTGCCGATTCACCACAGCTACGAATGCACCTGCGGCTTTCTGATCCCGCTGTACAGGGGCGCGTCGATTGCCTATTGCGAGGGATTGAAGTATATTGTAAAAAATTTGGCGGAAGCGCGGCCGACGGTACTGCTCGCGGTGCCGCTGATCCTCGAGAGCCTGTACAAGAAGATATGGCAAAACGTGAAAGCGAGCGGCAAGGAGAAGCTGCTGCGCCGCGTAATTAAAATCAACGCAGTTACGAAGAAGCTCGGCATAGACCTCGCGCCGACCTTTTTCAAGCAGATACTGGAATTGTTCGGCGGTCGCATGAAGCTGGTTATCTGCGGCGGGGCGGCCATCGACCCGGCCATACTGCAGGGACTTAGGGACTTCGGCATATGCGCCTTTCAGGGCTACGGCCTGACGGAATGCTCGCCGATCTGCGCCGTGAATCCCGACAGCGCGATCAAGAACTCCGCCGCCGGCTATCTGGCGCCGGGCTTCGACGCCAAGATCATCGGCGCGGACGCGGAGACGGGCATAGGGGAGATCTGCGTGAAAGGCCCGCACGTCATGCTCGGGTATTACGGCAACAAGGAGGCCACGGACGAGGTGCTGAAAGACGGCTGGTTCTGCACGGGGGACCTCGGCTATGTCGACGACGAACGCTACGTCCACATCACGGGGCGCAAGAAGAACGTGATTATCACGAAGAACGGAAAGAACGTGTATCCCGAGGAATTGGAATACTACCTTGGGCGCATAGACGCCGTTTCGGAATGTATGGTGTGGGGCATGGACAGCGAGCAGAGCGGCGAAACGCTGATCGTGGCCGGCATAAGGCCCGACGAGGATGCGCTGCGCGCGGAACTCGGCGAGCGCTATACGGAGGAGCAGGTCGAAAAGCTGCTTTGGAGCAAGGTGGATTCGCTCAACGCGGAATTGGCGCTGTTCAAACGGATCCGCCGCATCATTGTCCGCAAGCGCGAGTTCGAGATGACTACGGGCAAGAAGATTAAGCGATTCGTGGAGGAGAACAAAGGGGTTTGAGCGAGAGGGTGTTTTTGCTATGAATTTGCACAACGGCGTCTGCGGTCGCGCCGGGGGTTTTCGCAGCCGCGCGGGTCTGCGCGGCGCGGCGCTCCTGCTCGCCGTCGCGCTTCTTTGCGCGAGCATGGCGGGCTGCGAAGCCTACGACAATTTTGCCGACGCGTTTCTGAATAAAGAACGCTCGGACGATGTTGTGCGAATCGGCGTGTTTGAACCCCTGTCCGGGCAGGACAAGGAAGCCGGAAAGCCGGAATTGGCCGGAATCGAACTCGCGCACTCCATTCGCGCCGAGGTCATAGGCAAGCCCGTCGAACTCGTGGTCGCGGACAACCGGTCGGACATAGACGAGGCTTTTTCGGTCGCGAGCGCCCTCGTTGAAGAGAAAGTCGCCGTCGTGCTGGGCAGCTATCGAAGCACGCTTTCCATCGCGGGCGGAGCGGCCTTTGAGGAAAACAGGATACCGGCCATCGCCATTACGAACAGCAATCCGCTCGTGACGAGCACGAACGACTGCTATTTCAGGGTTCGCTACGTGGAATCCTTTCAGGGCGTGGCCGTCGCGAAGTACGCGATTGAGGAGCTTGGGATAGAGAGGGCCGCCGTGATGCGCGAAATCGACAACAACTTCGCCGTCGCCGTTTCGCAGTCTTTCGCCGACAAGATTGTATCGCTGACGGGAAAACCCGACGCCATCGTGTACACGGCGGACTACACCGCAGACACCGCGGATTACACGGGCGAGCTGCGCAAGATCAAGGAAGCGGGCGCGGAGGTCGTATTTCTGCCGGCTTCGGTCGAAAAGGGCGTGGCCGTCGTAACGCAGGCGCAAAAACTCGGGCTTGACGCGGTTTTTCTCGGCACCGATCTCTGGCAGGACGCCTCACTCCTGCGCGCGGCGGATGCGGACACGCTCGCCAAGATGGCCTTTTCGTCGGATTTGGGGCGGCAGACGGCCGGAAGCGCGCTGTCGGAGGAATTTGCGCGGGCCTACGCGGAAAAATACGGAAAAGACGCGGAACCGAGCGCCGCGGTCATGCTGGGTTTCGACGCCTACATGCTGGCGCTTGACGCGATCAGCCGAGCCGGGACCTCGGTGCGGACAGAGATGATTCGGGACGCGCTCATGTCCACGCGTTCTTTCCCCGGCGCTTCGGGCAACATCACTTTCGACGAGAACGGCGATCCGATCAAGTCCGTGCCGATTACGACCGTCCGAAACGGCGCTTTCGTGAACATCTACACCGCGGAACCCAATTGGGGTACGCCCGCGGAAGAGACGCCCGCGGAAGAGGCGGGCGCGGAGGAGACGGCGCAGTAACAAAACCGGCAAGCATCCGTGACGACGCTTGCCGGAGCAGTTTGCCTTTGCCGCAGGGCGGGGGCAGCTTATTTAAAGTAGCGATTCAGCAAACCGTTGAACGCGCAGCCGTGGCGCGCTTCGTCCTTGGCCATCTCGTGAACGGTGTCGTGGATGGCGTCATAGCCGAGTTCCTTGGCGCGCGTGGCGATCTTCTTCTTGGACTCTGTGGCGCCGTGTTCCGCGTCCACGCGCAGTTGCAGATTCTTCTTCGTATCGGCAAATACGACCTCGCCCAAGAGTTCCGCAAACTTGGACGCGTGCTCGGCTTCCTCAAAAGCGATTCGCTTGTAGGCTTCGGCCACCTCGGGATAGCCCTCCCGGTCGGCTTGGCGGCTCATAGCCAGATACATGCCGACTTCTGAGCATTCGCCGTTGAAATGCTCGCGCAGACCCTGCAGAACCTCCGCGTCGACGTCCTTGGCGACGCCGATGCGATGCTCGTCGGCCCATACGAGCGGGCCGTCCGCCTTTTTCTCGAATTTCGAGGCGTCCGCCTTACAGAGCGGGCATTGTGCGGGCGGGGCGTCGCCCTCGTGCGTGTAACCGCACACTGTGCATACATATTTTGCCATAATTTTTCTCCTCCTCAACAACACTTTAAACAAGATATATTTGCAAATCCCGCGTTTCGGGAAAGCGCAGCCGGAGCGAGCCGCAAAGCTCGGCGCGCCGCCGCGCGATTTCGGGAAAGCAGGATGAACAACCGAGATCCGCCGCGCCCCGCGCTCAGGAGGGCAGGGCCTCCCGCGGGGCCGCGCTCTCTTTCGCACAGCTCGGACAGAAGCCGAAGACCAGCAAATCTTTCCGGTTTACGACAAAGCCGTCGAGCTTGAGGGCCGCCTCCGAGGGCGGCAGTTCAAAATCGCAGATCGCGCCGCAGCGTTCGCAGCAGAAGTGACCGTGGTCCTCGACAAAGGCGTCGTATCGCAGCTCGTCGCCGTCCATTGTCAGGGGCCTTACGAGGCCGCTTCGCGCGAGCGCCGACAGGCTGTTGTAGACCGAGGCGCGCGAAAGGCTCGGCAGGTCGGGCCGCAGGGCCTTGTAGATCAGATCCGCCGTGGGGTGGTTGCGGTGCTTCTCCAGATAGCGCAGCACATGGATGCGTGCGCTGGAGGGGCGCAGCCCCGCGTCCCGTATCCGCCGCTCCAATTGTTCGTTTGAATAGCCGAGGCTTTTCATAATTTGTACTCCGATAAAATTTATAACGAGTATAAATTTATAATAACACATAAAAAAAATCTGTCAAGCGTTTTTTTTCGAAAACGAAATTTTTTTGAACGCCGGCTGTAACGCCGGCCACGCCGTTACATGGCATTGCGGCGCAATCGCTTCGCTTGACTATTCGCGCGGTATGACGTAGAATTGACATAAGGGTTGCCGGTGCGGAAGCGGAATTTGCGGCGCTGCGCGCCGGCACATCAAAAGCGGAGAGGAGAGATATTTATGAAGTTACTCATCATCGGAGCGGGCGGCGTGGGGACGTCGGCCGCCATGATCATCAAACGCGCCGGAAAAGGGGGAGAATGGGCGGAAAAAGTCGTCGTTTCGGATTACAACGCGGCGCGGGCCGAAACGGTCACAAAGCTCGTCGGCGATCCGCGCTTCGTCGCGGAGAAAATCAACGCGCGCGAGCCTGAGAGCATCAAGGCGGTGATTCGAAAGCACGGCATAAGCTTCGTCATGAACGCGGTCGAGCCGTCCTTTAACGAAACCATATTCGACACCTGCCTGGAGGCCGGCGTCGGCTATCTGGACTGCGCCATGACGCTGTCGGAACCGCACCCCGAAAAACCTTTCGAGCGCGCGCATGTCAAGCTCGGGGACTATCAGTTCGAACGGCACGAGGCTTGGGAAAAGGCCGGCCTCTTGGCTATCGCCGGCTCGGGCGTGGAACCCGGCATGGCGGATGTTTTCGCGAAATTCGCCGCCGTGCATCTGTTCGATTCCGTCGATGAGATCAACGTGCGCGACGGCGACAACTACACGGGCGGCGGCGACTTTGGGTTCTCGGTCTGGACGACGATAGAGGAATGCCTGAATCCGCCCGTCATCTGGGAGAAGAGCAGGGGCTGGTTTACGACAGAACGCTTTTCCGAACCGGAGATCTTCCGTTTTCCGGGCGGCATCGGCGACACGGAAGTCGTGAACGTCGAGCACGAGGAGGTGCTTCTCGTGCCGCGCATCATAGACTGCAACAGGGTTACGTTCAAATACGGCGTGTCGAGGGATCTGCGGCGTCTGCTTTTGGACCTCGAGGCTGTGGGGATG
>JAITAX010000182.1 GCA_031283865.1 Eubacteriales Family XIII. Incertae Sedis bacterium | reverse complement strand
AGGGTCTTTCGGGGACGATCAAGCTCTTCGGCACGCCTGCGGAGGAACTCTGCATCGGCAAGCCTTTCATGGGGAGCCAAGGGGTTTTCGACGGCGTGGACATCGTCCTTGACTGGCATCCTTGGGCGGGAAGCGCGGTGAACTATTCCACCTGCCCCGCGTATTTCAACGTAAAATATCATTTTCACGGGAGAACCGCTCACGGGAACGCCCCCTGGCACGGCCGGAGCGCCCTTGACGCCGCGATTCTTCAGGCGCACGCGATTGAGCTGCTGCGGGAACACTACCCGCCGGGACCGTCGCCGACCGCGGCGCACACGATCAACTACACGTTCTCAGATACGGGTCCCGAGTTCGCCAGCGTCGTGCCGGATCGCGCCACGCTCTGGTGCATCGGCCGCTTCTCGACCGCCGAATTAGTCAGTGAGATCATCGGGCGCGTCGACGCTTGCGCGGAGGGCGCGGCCTTGGCTACGGAAACGACGGTGACAAAGGAATATATCACGGCGAGCCACGAGATGCTCTCCAACGAAACGGCCGCGCGTGTCCTGTACGAAAATCTGATCGCCGCAGGGGATGTGGTTTTCACCGCCGAGGAAAAGGCTTTTGTGGAGACAATGCAGAAAGAGGAGGGGCAGACGCCGTTTTGGGCCGATGAAATCATTCCTCCCGCGTCCGTGGCGATGGCCGTGACCGACGCGGCGGAATACAGTTGGGTGGCGCCCTACGGCATCCTGATCCTCAATCTCGGCCCCGGCCCCGGCTGGCACAACTGGATGGTTGCGGCCTGCGCGGGCGGCAGCCACGGGGAAAAGACCTTAGACAAGGCCGGCTTGATCTTGGCCTCCGCAGCGGCGGATTTTCTGGAAGACGACGCGCTTTTGCAAAAAGCGAAAGCGGAGTGGGCCGAAAAGATGAAAGGCCGGACCTACGGAAGCCTCTTGCCCGAGGGCGCACCCGTGCCTCTTGGGATCAACAAAAGCACGATGGATAAATATCGTTGAACGCCGGCTTTGTATGCAGGCAAAATTAAATGACACCCCGCGTTCGAACGTCGCGCGCGGGGACCTTTCTTGTGAATCTTGTGAAAATTTCCGGACCGGTTGACGCGTCGGCGCTTTTATGCGCCCGCAAAACCGCGCGTCCGCAAATGAAGGAGGTTGCAGCTATGTCGCTTCAGGCGGATTTCATTATAAAGAACGCGAACATTCGCACCATGGACAAGAAGAATCCTGTGGGTGAGGCCCTTGCCGTATGGCGGGACACGATCATCGGCGTGGGTTCGTTCGGGGATTTTTCGACGGTGACCGGACCGGATACCGAAGTCTTGGACCTTGCGGGCAAGACGGTTCTGCCGGGTTTCAACGACAACCACAGCCACCCGATCATCTACGCGCTCAGCTTGACGAATGTGGACGTGACGGGTTCCAGATCGCTCGACGAGTTCTTCGGGCGGCTCAGAGAGCGGGCCGCCGAAACGCCCGCGGGCGAATGGGTGGCGGGCTTCGGCTACGACGAGGGCATTTTCGCCGAGGGACGGGAGCCGAGCATAGAAGAGATGGACGCGGCTGTGCCGGATCATCCCCTCTTCGTTCTGCGCGCCTGTCTGCACGTGGCGCTCGCCAATTCGCGCGCGATGGAACTCGCGGGCTACACGCCGGAAACGCCGGACCCGCCGGGCGGTGAGATCGTCCGCAAGGACGGCAAGCTTACGGGCCGCCTCTGCGAGCGGGCTTATTCCGCCGTGAATGAACGCATTCCCGCTCCGGGCTTGGACCGGCGCGTGAAGTCGATGAAGCGCCTGTGCGGCATGTTCAACGAGCTGGGCATCACGAGCACGACGGAAATGGGATCGCTTGAAAATTATGAAGATGAATTTTTGTTCTGGGACAGGGTGCTGAAGAGCGACAGCCTGAGCGTGCGGATTGCTTCGTATCATCTCGACAATTCCTATCGCAGGCTGCGCGGGCTCAATATGCCCATACCTTTCGGCAATGATCTGCTGCGTTTCCAAGGGCGCAAGATCATCCTCGACGGCGGCGGCGGCTCCGGCACCGCGCGCATGTCCGAACCCAATCTGCACGACGGGAAATACGGTATTTTATACCATGAACAAGAAGTCTTGGACGAAATCGTGTGGGAGGCGCATTCGCGCGGTCTGCAGATATCGGCCCACGGGATCGGCGACGTCGCCATCGGAATGCTGCTCGACGCTTACAAGAAAGCGCAGCAGCGTCTGCCGCGCGCGGACGCGCGCCACAGGATAGAACATTGCTCTTTCTGCTATCCGCCGCTCGCGGCGCGCGTGATCGCGGAGGGCATCCTGCCGCTTCTAAACCCGGGCTTCCTGTACTATTTCGGCGATACGCACATCCGGAATTACGGCGAGGCGCGCGTGTCCGCGGAATTTCCTTTCCGCACGCTGCTGGACGGCGGCGTACCTGTCGGAATCGGCAGCGACGCGCCCGTGACGGTGCTCAGCCCGAAAGAGATTCTCTACGGCGCCATAACCAGAAAATCGATGAGCGGCACTTCCTGCGGCGAGAAAGAACGGGTCCGCGCAGGGGAGGCCGTGTACGCCTACACGGCGGCCGGCGCCTACATGACATTTGACGAACACAGGAAAGGGACGCTGGAATCCGGGAAATTGGCGGATATCATCGTCACAAACCTCGATCCTGCGGCGGTCGACGACGAGCCGGAGCGCATACTGGAAATGAAAGTGGAGCAGACGATCCTCGGCGGAAAGACCGTATTCAGGCGATAAGAGGCCGTACATTGCTTTATTTATAACAGTCGCAAAGGATGCGCGCGGGTCCTCGGACCCGTGTGCCGGCTTTGCCTGCTTTTACCCTGTGACGCGCATGAAAAGGAGGAAAAGAACGCGCGAGAATGTTTCCGCAAATCGTTTTAAACGGTTGCGATGGGGGGGGGGTGCTCGTTTTATTAAGGAGCGTGTCCGCCATTTGCAAACGGTTGCGATCTGCGCATGGAAAGGAGGGAGACATGCGCAAGAAGTTGCCCGACTTATACCATACAAAGCCATTATCTTATTTTGTTGAAAAACGGAAAGGGAGAGGTAAATGGGAAGTATTGAAAGGCAAGCACTGAAGCGGACGATGAAAAGCTTGGATGTTATCGCTCTGGCTTTCGGCACCATCATCGGTTGGGGCTGGGTCATCCTGCTGGGCGGCTGGGTCTCCAGCGCAGGCGTCGTCGGCGCCGTCCTCGCCTTTGTCATTGGCGCTGTCCTCTGTATCTTTGTCGGCATGACCTACGCGGAGCTGACGCCGGCCCTGCCGCTTGCGGGCGGCGAGCTCGTGTTCTCCTATCGCGGTCTCGGCTACACGCCCTCGTGGATCACGGGCTGGATGATTACTTTCGCCTACATCGGCGTGGCGGCTTTCGAGGGTCCGTCTTTCTCGACGGCGTTCTCGAATCTGATTCCGGTCCCCAAGATCATGTATCTGTACACCGTGGCGGGTTTTGACATCCACCTCGGCTGGCTGCTCCTCGGCGTCATCATGTCGGTCATCCTCACGGTGGTGAACCTGCTCGGCATCAAATCCGCCACGGTCTTCCAGACCGGCGCGACGATCCTGCTCTGCATCGGCGGTCTTTCGCTGCTCTTCGGCAGCGTGACGCAGGGCGACATCGCGAACGCGGCGCCGGCTTTCACCTCGTTCAAGGGCCTCGCGGCCGTGCTGCTCGTCGTGCCGGCCATGTTCGTCGGCTTCGACGTGATCCCGCAGGCGGCGGAGGAAATGAACATCGAGCTGAGGTCCATCGCCAAGATCCTCATTTTGTCCATCTGTCTTGCAGGTCTTTGGTATATCCTCATGATCCTGAGCCTCGGCTTCGCCGCACCGCTGGACGTGCGCGAGGCGGCGCTCGCGGGGACCGGCATTCCCGCCGCGGACGCGCTGGAGCATGTTATGGGCAACCGCATATTCTCCAATATCCTGATTACAGCGGCGCTGATCGGCATACTCACGAGCTGGAACGGCTTCATCGTGGGCGCTTCGCGCGTGCTCTTCTCGATGGCGCGCGCCAAGATGCTGCCCCCCGTGTTCGCAAAGGTACACCCCAAGTACCAGACGCCCACGGCTGCCATTTTGCTCGTCGGCGTGATAACTTTATTCGCGCCTTTCCTCGGCAGGTCGGCTCTCGTGTGGTTCATCGACGCAAGCGCTTTCGGGACGGTCGTTGCGTACTTCATGGTGGCGCTGTCCTTTATCGCCCTGCGCAAGAACGAACCGGAGCTGGCGCGGCCGTATAAGGTCGGCGGCGGCATGACAATCGGCGTGCTCGCCGTGCTCGTCGCGCTGTTCTTCCTCTGGCTCTACACGCCGCTCGGCCCCTCGCCGCTGACGCCGATTGAGTGGGTGCTGGTGCTCGCGTTGGTCGTGCTCGGCATCATTTTCTACACCTCAACGCGGGGGCTGAACAAGAACGTGACGCCCGCCGAGATCGAATACCTCATGTTCGGCGACGAATACGCGCGCAAGAGCATATTGAAGA
>JAITAX010000230.1 GCA_031283865.1 Eubacteriales Family XIII. Incertae Sedis bacterium | reverse complement strand
TTCGGAATTCTCGCGCTGCGCAGATGGAGTTCTTGGACCGACTGGGCTTTCCGATCGTCGAATACTTCGAGGTGGACGCGGAGACCGTGGAGGACCGTGTCGCTTGGTTTTCAAAACAGGCAACGGAGAGCGATCTTCCGGCGGACGGCCTCGTCCTCACCTACGACGATATCGCCTACAGCGCTTCCCTCGGCAGCACCTCGAAATTTCCGCGGGACGCCATCGCGTTCAAATGGGAAGACGAGAAGTGCGAAACGACGCTTAGGGAGATCCTCTGGAACGCGTCGCGCACGGGACTCATCAACCCGATCGCGCTGTTTGATCCCGTCGAGATCGAGGGCAGCACCGTTTCCCGCGCGAGTCTTCACAACGTCAGCATACTGGAGGAGTTGCAGCTCGGCGCGGGGGATCGCATCACGGTGTACAAGGCCAATATGATCATCCCGCAGATCGCGGAGAACCTGACGCGCGGCGGCGGCGAAAAGCCGCCCCGCGTCTGTCCCGTCTGCGGCGGCGAAACGGCGATCAAGGATGAAAGCGGTGTGCGTTTTCTCCACTGCGCGAACGAAGACTGCCTTGCCAAGAAGATCAAGTCCCTCACGCATTTCGTGAGCCGCGACGCGATGAATATAGAGGGCCTGTCCGAGGCGAGCCTGGAAAAGCTCGTGGACGAGGGTCTGATTAAGGAGGCCGCCGACCTGTTCCGGCTCAAACGCTTCAGCGAACGCATCGCCGGCATGGACGGCTTCGGCGAGCGGTCCTGCGCAAAGCTGCTGGCTGCCGTCGACAAGGCGCGCCGCACGACACAGGTGCGGCTGCTGTACAGCCTCGGCATCCCGGGCGTGGGCCTCGCGGGCGCGAAGCTGATCTGCCGCATCTGCGGCCACGACTGGGCGCGCGTACAGGCTGCGGAGCGCGAGGAGCTTCTGGCCGCTGACGGCATAGGCGAGGTGATTGCCGACGCCTTTGTGCGCTACTTCGCGGACGCGGACAGGCGCGCCGCCGTCAGTCGCATCCTTGCGGAGATCTCCTTTGAGGACGCGCCCGGGCCGGCGGAGGGCGGGCTCTTCGAGAACCGGACTTTCGTGATTACGGGCGGCCTGACGCGCTATCCGAACCGAAACGCGCTGAAAGACCAAATCGAATCGCTGGGCGGCAGGGTGGCGAGCGCCGTCACGGCGAAGACGAGCTGCCTGATTAACAACGACCGCCTGTCCGGCTCCGCGAAGAACAAGGCCGCGCGCGCGCTCGGCGTCGCCGTGATCGACGAGGCGCAGCTTGCCGCGTGGATCGAGAGCGGCGTTCCGCCTGCGGACTGCGACTGAGAACGGCTCGCGAAGACTGAGAAAGCAAGGGAATATGTTAAAAATAGGTAAATTGGACAATGAACTGCTTGAAGCAATCGTGCTCAGGCACATACGCCACCGCAGGCCGGAGGTCTTGACGCGCCCCGGCATAGGGGACGACTGCGCCGTCATCGATTTCGGGCCTTACGAGTGCGTGCTGTCCACCGACCCCATCACGGCGACCGCGGCGCAGGCCGGACTTCTTGCGATCCACGTGTCCTGCAACGACATCGCCTCAAACGGCATCGCGCCGCTCGGCGTCATGCTCGCCGTGCTGCTGCCCGAGGGAACGGAGGAAGAGGAGGTCCGCGAGATCATGCGCCGGGCCGCCGAAGCCGCCGAGGAACTGAACGTGGAGATCATCGGCGGCCATACGGAGATCACGGCGGCTGTGACGAAACCCGTCATCATTTCGACGGCCATAGGCCGCGCGGAAAAGGGCGCGTCGCAGAGCGCAAAGGATATGTGGCCCGGCGATTTCCTCCTGCTCACGAAGCAGGCGGGACTTGAGGGTACGGGCATACTCGCGAACGACTTCGCGGCGCGGCTTGCGGGCGCGCTGAGCGAGGCGGAACTGCGCGAGGCGCGGTCCATGCTGTCGCGCGTCAGCGTCGTCCGCGAGGGCGTGATCGCGGGGCGGATCGGCACCGCGGGTATGCACGACGTCACGGAGGGCGGCGTGCTCGGTGCCGTGTGGGAGATGTGCGAAATCTCGGGAACGGGCGCGGAACTCCGGGAGGACACCATCCCCGTGGCTGCGGTCACGCGCAAGATCTGCGCGCATTTCGGTCTGGACAGCCTGCGTTTGATTTCGAGCGGGTCAATGCTGATTGCGGCGCGTCCCGCGAAGAAAGACGCGCTGCTTGCGGCCATACGGGAAGCGGGCGTGGAAACCGCCTGCATCGGCGTCGTGCGGGAGCGCGAGTCGGGCCTCTGCATGGTCTGCGGCGACGGTGCGCGGCGGCCTGTCGGCCCGCCGGGCGCGGATGAGATCTACAAGGTGCGCGGACAGATATGAAGCAGCTTACGATAAAAATTGAGCGACGCTTTCTGTATTTGACAGAAACAGAGATACAGGGCAAGCGCACTGTGATTAAGAGCGCCAGATCCTTTCCCCTGCCCGAGAATCCCGAGGGCGGCGCTCTCGCGGACGATCCCGAAGCGCTTGCGCACTTCATCGGCGAAATGCTCAAGCGGGGCCGGCTCTCGCCTGCCCCGGCGGCCTTGCTGTTTCACTCCGAACTCGCGTCCTACCGCGAATATCATCACGCGCGGATCTCCGCTTCGGAGCGCTACAACAGGGCGCGCTCGGAGGCGGAGGCGTTCCTGCCGCCGGGCCTCGGAAACCACATTGTCGAGAGCGAGCGCTACAGCGGGGAGGGCGATTCGGGCCGGCAAACGAGCGCGATCTTCGCCGTCAAGGACGCTTTCCTGCGCGCGCTGATTAAGGCGCTGAAATCCGACGGTTTGCATACCCGCTTTGCGTCCTCGGCCCTCTCCGTTTGGTCGGATTTGATGCGAGGCCTGCTGAACACCCTGCTGAAAAACGATGTGCGCCTCGGCGTGAATCCCGTCTGCATAGACGTGGGCGAGGACTGCATCCGTTTCCTGTTCTTCGTGCAGACGCGCTTGGTCCACAGGCGCGAAGCGCCCCTGCCCGAGGGGCTTTCCGACGATGAACTGCTGCTGTTCATCGAAGAGGAAATGCGGGAAATCGTCCTGCAGACCGGCAGCAGGGAGGGCGACGCGGACGCCAAGCCCGACTGCGTCCTGCTCGCGGGCGCGCGCGCGAACGCGCAGGGCTTCACCGACCGCGTGGCGGGACGCTTGAACATGCCGTGCCGAGGCTTGGATGCCTACGCGGAAAAACTGCGCGGCGCGGTATCGCTCGGCGGCGAACTCGCGGACAGGCCCGGCCTCTATACGAGGGTCGTTTCGCTGGCC
>JAITAX010000034.1 GCA_031283865.1 Eubacteriales Family XIII. Incertae Sedis bacterium | reverse complement strand
TCAAATGCTGCACAGCCAAGGAAGCGTTGGCCCATATCGACAAAGGCGCGTTTGACCTCGCCATTTTGGACATCATGCTCCCCGACGCGAGCGGCCTCGACCTGTGCCAAAGGATACGGGACAAGCACAGCTATCCCATCATCCTGCTGACCGCAAAGGACGCGGAAACGGATAAGATCACGGGCCTGACCCTCGGCGCGGACGATTATGTGACGAAACCTTTTCGCCCGCTGGAACTCGTCGCGCGCGTCAAGGCGCAACTGCGCCGCTACAAGAAGTACAGCGGCGCGGCTTCGCGGAACGAGGCTGTCCTCGTCTGCTCCGGGCTTCTCATGAACACGGACACGCACGAGTGTTTTCTGAACGAAAGGCGCCTGTCCCTCACGCCCACCGAGTTCTCAATTCTGCGCATCCTCTGCGAGAACAGGGGAAAGGTCGTCAGTTCGGAGCAGCTGTTTCACGCGATCTGGGGCGACGAATACTTCAGCAAGAGCAATAATACCGTCACCGTACATATCCGGCATCTGCGCGAGAAGATGAACGACGCCGTTGACAATCCGAAGTATATAAAGACGGTATGGGGGATCGGTTACAAAATTGAGACACAAGGATAAAAAAGAGCTCGGCTACGAGAAATTCACAGGGAAGATATTTCTGCAATCCGCCTGCCTGATGGGGCTTTCCATCCTGCTCATCGGGGCGGTCTATCTGTTCGTATGGCGCGGAAACGTGGGGGATTGGCTCGTTTCGCTTTTTCAATACGGCTTTCGTATGCGATACGGCTCTGCGCTGCGCCTGTACAACGATGTCTTTCGTCAAAATTCCACAATCATCTTCGTCGGCGCGACCGCCGTCACATTCATTGTGCTGCTGCGCTTTTCGTTGAAACGGCTCACGCGGTACTTCGATTCGATCAACCGCGGAATCGACGCGCTGGTTGAGGGCGATGCGGGCGATATCGCGCTGCTGCCGGAGATGGAGGCGATTGAAAAGAAGCTTAACACCGTGCGCCTGACCTTGGACCGGCGCGCCCGCGACGTACAACTGGCCGACCGGCGAAAGAACGACCTGATCCTGTACCTGGCGCACGACATCAAAACGCCGCTCACCTCCGTCATCGGCTATCTGAGCCTGCTCGACGAGGCGCCGGACATGCCGGCGGAACAGAAAGCCGGCTACGTGCGGATCTCGCTGGACAAGGCCCTGCGGCTCGAACAGCTGATCGACGAGTTCTTTGAAATCACGCGCTACAACCTCGGAACGATTGTGCTTGCAAAAAAGAAGATAGACCTGTACTTCATGCTGGCGCAGCTGGCCGACGAGTTTTACCCGCAACTGGCCGCGAGCGGGAAACGGGCCGCCGTCCGCGCTTCCGAGAATTTGACCGTATACGGCGATGCGGACAAACTGGCGCGCGTATTCAACAACATTCTGAAAAACGCCGCCGCATACGGCGAGGCCGGCAGCGTCGTCGACATTGCGGCGGGACTTTGCGGGGATGCGGTGCGCGTCACTTTCCGGAATGCCGGCAGCATCCCCGAAGACAAACTTTCGTCCATATTTGAAAAATTCTTTCGCTTGGACGACGCGCGTTCCTCCGATACGGGCGGCGCGGGACTTGGACTTGCAATCGCCAAGGAGATCGTCGTTCGGCACGGCGGGCGGATTTTCGCGGAAAGCGACGCGCGCCGCACGACTTTCACGGTGGAACTCCCGGCCCTGTGCGAGCCGGCCGGGGAAGCGGCTTCCTCCGCCCCCGCCTCTTAGGAAAATCTCAAGGGGATCTTCACTTTTTCTTAGGAAATTAACAATTGCATCTTAAAAGACGGCTCGCCCTTATGCGTTACACTCAAAAGCGTAAGAGCGAGCTTTTTTCGTTTTGCCGCAGGGCGGGAAAACGCGGTTGAAAAGGTGGACGACGGATTGAAACGCTTTATTTGTCTTATGGGTATACTTTGGATACTCTGCGCCGTGATGGGTTCTTTCGCGGGATGTACGGACGCGGAACGCGATGGGGGCGGCGCGGATGGCAAAGCGGCGCCGAGCGCGGAGTCGCCGGCGAACGGGCCCCGCCGTGAGAGCGGCCCGGAAGCGGAGACCCCGCAGGCAGGCGCGGCGGCGGGTATTTTGCTTGTAAACTCCGAAAACCCCCTGCCGGAGGCGTACAGGCCCGAAGCCCTTGTCAGGCTCTACGACCAAAATCACAGGTATTTTCAGTTGGCGAAAGCCGACATCGAGATCTGCGAAACCGTTTTCGAAGCAATGGACGCGATGTTTGCGGCGGCCCACAAAGACGGCGTGACGGGGTTCATCGTCACGAGCGGATACCGAACGAGGGCGGAACAGCAGGCGATCTTCTCCGCCGCCGCGGACGGAACCGCGGCAAAACCCGGCGAGAGCGAGCATGAAACGGGGCTTGCCTTTGACGTGACGGCGCGGGGCAGCGAAAGCTTTGAATCGACGCCGCAGTTTGCGTGGCTCTTCGCGCATTGCGCCGAATACGGCTTCATCCTCCGATATCCGAAAGGTTTGGAGGCGGTGACGGGCTATCCGTTCGAATCGTGGCATTACCGCTATGTGGGCGAGCCGCACGCGGCAAACATCATGGACAAGGGGATTGCGCTGGAACAGTATGTCCTCGAACTCGAAATCGAATCCGTGCCGGCGCAGACAAAAAACACCTGACAAGTTTCATTTTAAGTTGTATAATAAAGGGGACTTCTAAAAACCATCGTGCGTGAAACGCGCTTCGCGGCAAAGGCATGTGTGCGGGGTTTTCAGAGGTCCCCTATAAGCATACATGACAGACAGGCCCGCGCGGCGGGGCGGATATTCGGCGAAGGAGTGCGGCATGGAGGAAGTGAAGATCAGATTGCGGACGGACTTGCGGGCGCCGTTTGAAAAAATCTCTGTGAGGAAAGGCCTCCCGCTGTCCGAGCTGGCAGCCGCGTACCAACCGAAGCTGCCCTATCGCATACTGGCGGCGAAAGTGAACCGGCAGCTTCGAGAGCTGAACAAGGTGATCGACGAGCCGGAGGATGTCACGCTGCTCGACATGCGCGCGAACGCGGTGAATCTGATGTACCAGCGCAGCCTTTCGCTGCTCTATCTGAAAGCGATAAGGGACGTGCTCGGCAAGGTGGACGTCTTTCTCGGCAATTCGCTGAACAAGGGCATCTATACGACGATTCGGCGCGGGACGCACCTGTCCGCCGAGGAACTGCGGGCCGTCGACGGGCGTATGCGGGAACTCGTCAAAGCCGATGTTTCCTTTGTCAAGGAGATCGTGGACCGGGAGACGGCTCTCGCGCATCTGCGCGAGGACGGCAGCACGGGCAAGATCCGGCTGCTCGAAAGCGCTGCGGATTTTGAATGGGTCGCTTTCTATTCGCTGGACGGATTCAGGAATTATTTCTACGGGCAGATGCTGCCCTCGACGGGGTATATAGAGCATTTCGAGCTTCGCGCTTATCGAAACGGCGTGTTGCTGCGCTTTCCGCATCGCTCGAAACCCGACGAGATTCCACCGTATACAGATGAAAAAAAACTTTACGGCGCTTTCGGCGAGGCGAACCGCTGGGGTGAGCTTCTCGGCATATCGATGGCCGCAGATTTGAACGAGCGCGCCGAGGGCGAACGCGCCGTCGAGATGATACAGCTCTCGGAGGCCCTGCACGAAAAGAGCGTCGCCGGCATCGCGGACCGCGTCGCAAAAGAGAACAAGCGCCTGATTCTGATCGCGGGTCCCTCGTCCTCCGGCAAGACGACTTTCGCGCGCAGGCTCTGCATACAGCTCAAGGTCATAGGGCTCAGCCCGCTCTGGCTCAGCACGGACGATTACTTTGTGAACCGCGCGGACTGCCCCACAGACGCCACCGGCGAAAAGAACTTCGAGGAGATCACGGCACTCGATTTACCGCTGTTCAACGCGCATATGAACGCGCTGCTGCACGGCGAAACGGCGGACATCCCGCGCTATGATTTCCAAGAGGGCGCGAAGTTCTTCGGCGAGCGCATCACGCGGGGCAAACAGGGGCAGCTCATCGTCATAGAGGGCATACACGGCTTGAATGAGCAGTTGACGGCGGACATCGACGACGGGGAGAAGTTCAAAATATACATCAGCCCGCTGACGGCGTTGAACATCGACGAACACAACCGCATCCCGACGACGGACGTGCGCTTCCTGCGCCGCATGATTCGGGACGCCCGCACCCGCGGCATCGACGCCAAGAGGACGATTGCGACTTGGCCTGCGGTCCGCGCCGGCGAGGACAAGAACATCTTTCCTTTCAGCGGGGAGGCCGACGTGCTGTTCAATTCCGCGCACATCTACGAGCTTGCCGTCTTGAAGAAGTACGCGATGCCGCTTCTCGGCACGATTACGGAAACGGACGAGGAATACAGCGAAGCCTATCGCCTGAGGCGTTTCCTGCAATTCTTCAAGACCATCAAGGACGACAGCGCCATCGTGAACAACTCGATACTCAGGGAGTTCATCGGCGGAAGCATATTCGAAGTTTAGAGTGAGGAGGATTGAGAAATGCCCGAATTGAAAGGAACAAAGACCCACGCAAACCTGATGGAAGCCTTTTCCGGCGAGTCGCAGGCGAGGAACAAGTACACCTATTACGCTTCCCAAGCCAAAAAGGACGGCTATGTGCAGATCGCGGCGCTCTTTGAAGAAACCGCAGCGAACGAAAAGGAACACGCGGAGCTGTGGTTTAAGCTCTTCCACGGCATAGGCAGCACGGCCGAAAACCTTGAGGACGCCGCGAACGGCGAGAATTACGAGTGGACCGACATGTACGCGCGCATGGCAAAAGAAGCCAAGGAAGAGGGCTTCCACGACATCGCCGCGCGCTTTGCGGCGGTCGGCGCCATCGAAAAGCACCACGAGGAGCGCTACCGTCAATTGAAGAAGAACATCGAAGAAAACAAGGTCTTTGAACGCGACGAGGAAGTGGTGTGGATCTGCG
>JAITAX010000235.1 GCA_031283865.1 Eubacteriales Family XIII. Incertae Sedis bacterium | reverse complement strand
CGAGTAAGGATAAGCGCAAATTGCCTGCGATAAGGCATCTCAAATTCAGGGCCTTGGCCGTGCTGTTCGCCTTGGTCTGCGCCATACCCGTCAGCTACTTTATATACACGGGTCTTCAGACGCTGAAAGCGCCGGAGGAAATCGCGCTTCCAAACGTGCTGGGCCTGACGGAAACGGACGCGGAGAAACTGCTCGCGGGCATGAATCTGGAGTTGATCGTCGCCGACCACGCGTACAGCTCGGAATACGCGGAGGGCTTGATCTTGTCGCAAGAACGGCCGGAGGGGAGCGCCGTCAAGGAGGGCTTCAAGCTGCGCGTGAGCCTGAGCCGCGGCACGGCCTCGGACGAAATCGCCGCGCCGGCGTCGCAGACGCCGCAGATTGCGGCGGAACTTCTCATCCCCAATGTCGGCGGTATGCCCCTTGCGGATGCGATCTATATACTGGAAAGCTTCGGATACAAGCAGGGCAAGCTCAGCCGCGAATACAGCAGCCTGCCCGTGGACTACGTCGTGCGGCAGACGCCGGCGGCTGCGACGGAGGGGACGCCGGGCATGTCGGTGGACCTCATCCTCAGCGACGGACCCGAAACGGTCAAAAACGTCAAGGTGCCTGAGCTGATCGGGCTCAGTGCGGACGAGGCGAAAACCTTGCTTGAAGCGGAGGGCCTTGTCCTCGGCGAAAGCGTCCCTGCGGCCGACGCGTCCTACGCGGAGGGGCTGGTCGTCTGGCAGCAGTACGAGGCCGGCGCGGAGCTTGCCGCCGGTTCGAGCGTCAACATCAAGGTCAGCGCGGGACCCCCCTCTGATGAGCCGCGCAGCGTTACCATTGACATCGACTTTTCGGCTGCGCCGAGCGAGGTGTTCAACCTCTCGGTCATCCTGTCCGACGCCTCGGGCCATACCTCGAGCATCGTAAACGAGGCGGTCCGCTACAAGAGCGCGGGGAGCGAGAGCGTTTCCGTGACGGGCCAAGGCGCGGGAACGGTCTACGTGATGTTCATCGGCGAAACGGTCATGGTCTGCACCGTCGATTTCACGACCGGCGCCGTTTCGCTCCGGTAATGAGGGGGCTGATTACGAAAGGCGTCGGCGGCTTCTACACCGTTCGTCCCGAAAGCGCGGCCGTCGGCGTTTCGTACAGCTGCCGGGCGAGGGGCATCTTCAAGAAAGACGGCTGTACGCCGACCGTCGGCGATTTCGTGGAATTTGAAGCGCTCGACGCGGAGGACGGCGTAATCAACGCCGTATTGCCGCGGAGCAATCTGTTCATCCGCCCGCCCATAGCCAACGCGGATCTCTTCATCGTGATGATTGCGGCCGCGCGGCCCGCGCCGAACCTCGCCGTCGTCGATAAGCTGCTGGTTTCGGCGGAGATGGCCGGGATTGAGGCGATGCTCTGCATCAACAAGACGGATCTGCTGAGCCGCGAAAAACTGCGGCGCGTCACGGAGATCTACGAGGGTCTCTATCCCTTGGCCGAGATCAGCTGCGCCGAGGGGACGGGGCTTGACCGCCTGCCGTCGCTGCTCGCCGGCAGGAAAAGCGCGCTCGCCGGGCCGTCGGGCGTCGGCAAATCGACGCTGATCAATTGTCTGCGCGGCGGCGCGGAACTCGAAACCGGCGCGGTCAGCGGCCGGACGAAGCGCGGCAGGCATACCACGCGGCACGTGGAACTCTTCGACACGGACGGGGGCGGCATGATCTTCGACACGCCGGGCTTCAGTTCTTTCACGCTGTCCGGCGCGGAAAGCGGCGCGCTGGCCGCCTTTTATCCGGAGATGCGAGAACGCCTCGGGGACTGCCGCTTCGACGACTGCCGGCACCTCAAGGAGCCGGGTTGCGCGGTGTTGTCCGCGCTCTCGGAGGGGCGCATCGCGGCCTCGCGCTATGCGTCTTATGTAATGCAGCAGCAGGAAATCGAAAAGAACAACACGTATTAAGGTGACGGCTCAACCGGCGCGATGAGAAAGGAGTTCGATTTTATTATGATCAAACTGGCTCCATCCATGCTTTCTGCCGATTTTTCGGCCTTTGCCGCCGACGCCGCGCGCGTGGAGCGCGCGGGCGCGCAGCTTTTGCACATGGACATCATGGACGGGCATTTCGTGCCGAACATCAGCTTTGGACCCGCCGTCGTGAAGAGTTTGCTCGGCAAGACGGGCCTGCCTTTCGACGTGCATCTGATGATCGAAAACGCCGACCGCTTCATACCCGAATTTGTCACCGCGCAGACGGAATACATCGTCGTCCACGAGGAAGCCTGCGTGCAGCTCGGCCGGACGCTGGACCTGATCCGCGACCTCGGCGTGAAGCCCGGTGTGGCGCTGAATCCCGCCACGCCGCTCTGCACGCTGGACTGCGTGCTGGAGGACATCGATCTGGTCCTAATCATGACCGTGAACCCCGGCTACAGCGGGCAGAAATTCCGGCCCGCCGGCATCGAGAAAGTGCGCAGGCTCGCCGAGATTCGCGGCGAGAGGGGCTTGTCTTTTCAAATAGAAACGGACGGCGGCGTGGGTCTTGACAACGCGCGCACCCTTGCGGCGGCCGGCGTGGATATCTTCGTGACGGGTTCCTCCCTCTTCGGCGCGGCGGATGCCGCCGAATGGGTGCGCGCTTTCCGCGCGGCGGTGGAACAGCAATAGAGCCGGGCGTCCCTGCGCAAGGGGTGCCGCTATTTTTCGAGGCGCAGCCAGCGCAGGCAGGATTTTCGCTTCTTGCCTCCGGGTCCCATTCTGGCGGGGTCCGCGCTCAGCACGAGTACGGTTTCGCTCTCTTTCGTGATATAGCGCTTTTGCTTGCTGCCGATCCAGTTGGGAATGAGGCTGAATTGCAGATTGTGATAGACGATGCCGTTTTCCTCGTCGACCTCAAAGGTGCCGGCATACGCGAACAGGCTGCGCGCAGCCGCGAGGGTCTGCGCGTCCGTGCCGCCCGCCACGTCGGGGATGTCGTAGCGCGTCCGGTCCGCCCCCGCGATCTGGACGGAAACCCATCCGTCGTCGGCGTAGGAGATGAAGCCGGTCGCCCCGGGACCCATCATGTCGACGGTCACGCCGTC
>JAITAX010000126.1 GCA_031283865.1 Eubacteriales Family XIII. Incertae Sedis bacterium | reverse complement strand
CGATGCGGATGATGGCGTCCTCCTCGATCTCAAGCTCCACGCTGTCGAGCATGAAGAGCTTCTTGTACTGCTTCAGGATGGCGTTCTTGGGTTCGCGGATAATCCTGACGAGCGCGTCCGCATCCAACTGGTGCAGCGTAACCATGACGGGCAGACGCCCGATGAACTCGGGGATAAGCCCGTACTGCAACAGATCCTCCGACTGCACGAGCTTCAGGAGGTCGTCCGATTCGAGCTTGTTCTTGCGAATCTCCGCGTTGAAGCCTATGGTCTTCTCGCCTATGCGCCGCTGTATGATCTTGTCGAGACCGTCAAAAGCGCCGCCGCATATAAAGAGCACGTTCGTCGTGTCGAACTGTATGAAGTCCTGATGCGGGTGCTTGCGACCGCCCTGCGGCGGAACGCTCGCCACCGTACCCTCGAGGATCTTGAGCAGCGCCTGCTGCACGCCCTCGCCGCTGACGTCCCGCGTGATGGAGACGTTCTCGGACTTGCGCGCGATCTTGTCGATCTCGTCCACGTAGATGATGCCTTTCTGCGCTTTCTCGATGTCGTAATCCGCAGCCTGTATCAGCTTGAGCAGGATGTTCTCCACGTCCTCGCCGACGTAGCCCGCCTCGGTCAGCGCCGTGGCGTCCGCTATGGCGAAAGGCACGTTGAAGATCTTCGCCAGCGTCTGCGCCAGCAGCGTCTTGCCGGAGCCGGTGGGTCCGATCATGACGATGTTGCTCTTCTGGATCTCTATGCCGTCGTCGTTGCGGTCGTCCATATGCTTGACGCGCTTGTAATGGTTGTATACCGCCACGGCAAGGGTCTTCTTCGCGTTTTCCTGATCGATCACATAGTCCGACAGTATGGCCGCGATCTCCATGGGTTTGGGGACGTTGAACAATTCGTCGCCCGAACTCATGTCATACCCCATGCTCTCAAATTCTTCTTTTATGATGTCCTGGCAAAGCTCGACGCATTCATCGCATATATAGACGTTCGGCCCTGCGATCAGGCGCTTGACCTGATCCTGCGGCTTGCCGCAGAAAGAACATTTCAATTGTTTCGTATCGTCGTATTTACTCATATTCGCCCCCGTAGCGGCGCGCGCGCCGCTTGCTTGCAATTATCTCGATTTCATCACCTTGTCCACGAGCCCGTATGCCGCAGCCTCTTCCGCCGACATGAAGTTGTCGCGGTCCGTGTCCGCCCTGACTTTCTCGATCGGCTGCCCCGTGTTCTCGCTGATGATGCGGTTGAGCTGCTCTCTCGTCTTGATGATATTCTCGGCGTGTATGCGGATGTCCTCCGCCTGCCCCCGCACGCCGCCCAGAGGCTGGTGGATCATGATCTCGGCGTTCGGCAGCGCGAAACGCTTGCCCTTTGCGCCCGAGCACAGCAGGAAAGCACCCATGCTGGCCGCGAGGCCCATACAGATGGTCGAAACGTCCGATTTGATGTACTGCATTGTATCGTAGATCGCGAAGCCGGCCGTCACCGAACCGCCCGGGCTGTTGATGTAGAGGTTGATGTCTTTCTCCGCATCCTCCGATTCGAGAAACAAAAGCTGCGCCACGATCAGCGAGGCCAAGCCGTCCGAAATCTCCTCGCTCAATATGATGACGCGATCCTTGAGCAGTCTGGAATAGATGTCGTAAGACCGCTCGCCCCTGCTCGTCTGCTCTATGACTATAGGTACCAAACTCATACTTCACTGCCTTTCACTGTTGCTGTTCAAAGCCCGCGCCGAACGCAGACAGAGCAATCGCGGCGCTTGAACAGCTTCGATTAAACGTTTTATGCGGTAACCGGCTGTTCGTCCCGCGCGGGTTCTATGACGGCGTTTGCGAACAGAAAATCCACCGTCTTGCGGTTCCTGACGTCGTCCCCGACCATCTTCACGCCGGCCCTGCCCATGGATTCCCGCAGCTTCTCTGGCTCCGTCCTGTACATGTCCGCCATGGCCGCGATCTCCTTTTCCACCTCGTCCTCGCTCGCCTCGATGCCCTCCGCGTCGGCGACGGCCCGAACCAGAAGCCGCGTCTTGACTTTCTTGAAAGCGTCCGCGCGCAGGCCCTCGCGGAAAGCGGCCGCGTCCTTGCCGGCGTAGGCGTAATACTGCTCCGGCGAAAGCCCTTGGTAGCGCAGCTGCTGCGCGAACTCTTCAACAAGCTCGTCCATCTGGCTTTCCACCATGACGTCGGGCAGCTCGATCTCGTTCGCAAGATAGATCTTCTCGAGCACCGCGTTCTTCATCTCAAGCTCGCTGCGGGAAAGCGCCGCATCCTCCAGCTTCGCGCGTATGTCGGCGCGCAGCGCGTCTAAGGTATCAAACTCGCTCGCGTCCTGCGCAAACTCGTCGTTGATCTCGGGCTTTTCCTCGACCTTGATCTCGTGCAGCTTGCAGTGGAATACCGCTTCCTTGCCGGCCAAGTCCTCGGCGTGATAGTCCTCGGGAAAGCTGACCTTGACGTCTCGCTCCTCCCCGGAGCAAAGGCCCAAAAGCTGTTCCTCGAAACCCGGGATGAAGTTGCCGGAACCCAGCTTCAAGGACTGCCTCTCCGCCGTCCCGCCGTCAAACTGCAGACCGTCCACGAAGCCGGCGTAGTCTATAAAGACCGTATCGCCGTTCTCCGCCGGCCTGTCCGCGACCACAAGCCGCGCATTTCTGCTGCGCAGAACCTCTATCTCCCGGTCGACGTCCTCTTCGGAAACCGCGTGTTCCGCAGGCTCGATCACGACGCCCTTGTAGTCCGCGGGCGTGACCTCGGGCGGCACCGCAACGGCGGCTGTAAGCGTGAAGCCCTTGCCTTTCGCAATCTCGCTGAAATCCATATCGGGGCGATCCACGGGTTCTATGCCGAGTTCGTCCAAGGCTGCGGGATAAGCGTCCGCGACGAGATCATTGATCGCATCCTCAAAGAAGATGTCCGCGCCGTAATGCGTTTCTATCAGCCGACGCGGGGCCTTGCCCTTGCGGAAGCCGGCCACGGCGAACTTGCCCTTATTGTTCTTATATACCTCAATTTGCGCATTTTCAAATTCATCTGCGGTAAATTCGACAGAAAATTTTACTACATTGTCGACGCGTTCGATAAAGGTTGATTTCATTGATTATTTTTCTCCATTCTGCTTCATTGCAAAACTCTCCGCCAAAAGCGCGAATCCGCGCGCCGTCTCCGTTCCTATAAGCCCGCGAGCCTCTTATAACCCGCAAGGCGCTCCCGCGCGTCCGCCTCGGTCGCCGCAAACAGACCCTCCGCCACATCGGGAAATTCGCCGGCGAGCGCCGCATAGCGCGTCTGCCCGAGGATGAAGTCCCTGAAGCTGCCCGTCGGTTCCTTGGAATCCAGCGTGAAAGGGTTTTCCCCCGCCTGCTTCTTGCGCGGGTCGTGGCGGAAGAGCTGCCAGTAGCCGGCCGCGACGGCCTCTTTGATATTCTCCTGCGACTTGCCCATGCCTTTTCGCAGACCGTGGTTGATGCAGGGGGCGTAGCAGAGAATCAGCGAGGGACCGTCGTAGCTCTCGGCCTCGACAACGGCTTTCAGGAACTGGTTCTTGTCGGCGCCCATGCCGACCTGCGCCACATACACATAGCCGTAGGATATAGCCATCATGCCCAAATCCTTCTTCTTGATGCGCGTCCCGGAGGCGGCGAACTTCGCAATGGCCGCGACCGGCGTGGACTTGGAGGCTTGGCCGCCCGTGTTGGAATACACCTCGGTATCGAATACGAGCACGTTCACGTTCTCGCCGGAGGCCAGCACGTGGTCGAGACCGCCGTAGCCGATGTCGTAGGCCCAGCCGTCACCCCCGAGCGTCCAGATCGATTTCTTGACGAGATAATCCTTTCGCGCGAGGATCTCCCCTTTCGCCTTGCGCGCATCCGCGTCCGCAAGCTCCTCTTTCACAAGGGCGGCTTCGAGCCTGTCACTCGCGGCGCGCGAGCGCGCGCCGTCGTCCTTGTCCGCCAGCCAGCCCTCGGCTGCGGCTTTCAAGTCGGGCGAAATCTTCATCCGCAGCAGCACGTCGAGGCAGTCCGTGATCTTATCGCGCATATGCCGCGTAGCCAAGGCCATGCCGTAACCGTATTCGGCGTTGTCTTCGAACAGGGAATTGGCCCAGGCGGGCCCCCTGCCGTTCGCGTCTTTCGTATAGGGCATGGACGGCGCCGAGGCGCCCCAGATCGAGGAGCAGCCCGTCGCGTTGCCTATAATCATCCTGTCGCCGTAGAGCTGCGTAATCAGCTTGATGTACGGCGTTTCGCCGCAGCCCGCGCAGGCGCCGGAAAACTCGACGTAGGGTTTTGCGAACTGGCTGCCTTTCACCGTCTCCTTGCTCATAAGCCCGTCCTTGATCGTGACCGCCGTGCTGTAATCCCAGTTGGCGGACTCTGTGAGGGCCTCGCCCAAGGGGACCATCGTAAGCGCCTTTTCTTTCGACGGGCAGATGTCCGCGCAGTTGCCGCAGCCAAGGCAGTCGAGCGGGGACAGCTGCATACGGTAGGCAAAACCCTCAAGGCCCTTGCCCGTCGCCGCAATCGTCGCGAAGCCCTGCGGCGCGGCGGCCTTTTCCGCCTCGTCGAGCAGAACCGGGCGTATGGCCGCGTGCGGGCAGACGAAAGAGCACTGGTTGCACTGGATGCAGGCGCTGCTCTTCCACTGCGGAACGTTGACGGCGACGCCGCGCTTCTCATAGGCCGCGGTGCCTGAGGGGAAAGCGCCGTCCTCCCTGCCCGCGAACGCGCTGACGGGCAGAGAATCGCCCTCCTGCCTGTTCATCGGGATCAGAACCTCTTCGATAAAGGCCGGCAGCACGGCCCGCGCCTCGTCCTCGTCCGCGGCGTCGGCCCAGCCGGCCGGGACCGCGATCTCCCGTATGCTCTCTATGCCGCGATCCACGGCGGCGAAATTCATGTCGAGGACCTTTTGGCCTTTCTTCTCATAGGCTTTCACGATGCCGTCTTTCAGATGTTTCACGGCCTCGTCAATCGGAATCACGTTCGTAAGCTTGAAGAAAGCGGCCTGCATAACCATGTTGATCCTGCCGCCAAGCCCGATCTCCTCCGCGATACGCACGCCGTTCAGCGTGTAGAATTTAATCTTTTTCCGCGCGAGGGCGCGTTTGACGCGCGCCGGAAGCTTCGCGGAAAGCTCCTCCTCGGACCACAGGCAGTTCAGCAGAAAGACGCCGCCCTCTTTCAGGTCTTTCAGCATGTCGTACTGCGTCAGGTAGGCTTGGTTGTGGCAGGCGACGTAATCCGCACGGTTAATCAGGTAGGCGGACTTGATCGGACGCTTGCCGAAGCGCAGGTGCGAGATTGTCACGCCGCCGGATTTCTTCGAGTCGTAGGCGAAATAGCCCTGCGCGTACAAATCCGTGTCGTCGCCGATGATCTTGATGGCGGTCTTGTTCGCGCCGACGGTGCCGTCCGCGCCGAGACCCCAGAATTTGCAGTT
>JAITAX010000160.1 GCA_031283865.1 Eubacteriales Family XIII. Incertae Sedis bacterium | reverse complement strand
GCGGGCGCGGTTCCGAACGGCGGACATATACTGAATCTCTCGCGCATGGATAAGATCTTGGGGATGCGAAAGGGAAGCGACGGCGAATTTTACGTCCGCGTGCAGCCGGGCGTCGCGCTGTCGCGTCTGCGGAGCGCCGTCGCCGCGAAGCGCTTCGACGCCGCGGAATGGGGCGGCGCTTCAAAGGCCGCGCTGGCGGCCTTTCGCGAGGCGGGCGCTTACATGTTCGCGCCCGATCCGACGGAAAGCTCCGCGACCATAGGGGGCATGGCGGCGTGCAACGCCTCCGGCGCGCGGACCTACCGATACGGTTCGACTCGCGAGCATATATCCGCCCTGCGCGTCATGCTCTGCGACGGCCGCTCGATCAGCCTGCGGCGCGGGGACTGTCTCGCGGCGGGACGGCGCATGCAGCTGCGCGCCGACGACGGAAGCCTGCTATGCTTCGATCTGCCGACCTACAGGATGCCCGACGTCAAGAACGCGGCGGGTTTTTTTGTGCGGGACAACATGGACGCGGTGGATTTGTTCATCGGTTCGGACGGTGCCTTGGGCGTTCTGTTTGAGATCGATCTGGCCCTTGTGGAGCGCCCTGCGGAGCTGTGGAGCGCGCTGTGTTTCTTCGGCGATGAAAGCGACGCGTTACGCTTCGTCGCGGAATGCCGCAGCGCGGTGGAGAATCCGGTCGCCATCGAATACCTTGACGGCGCTTCGCTCGCGATCCTGCGCGCGGAAGCGGCGGACGGCGCCGCGCGGATGCGCGTACCCGAGATGCCCGCGCGCCGCGCGGCTGCGGTGTGCATTGAACTGCACGGCGCGTGCGAGAACGAGGCGATGGAACAGCTTTTCTGCGTGGGCGAGTGTCTGGACAGGTCCGGAGGCCGCGTCTGCGATACGTGGGTCGCGCGCGGCGCCGCAGCCGCAACGGATTTGCGAAACATGCGCAGCGCCGTACCGGAGAGCGTGAACCGCCTGATCGCGCAGCGCAAGCGCACGCATCCCGCCATCAACAAGCTCGCTGCGGACATGGCCGTGCCGGACGGCTTTCTGCGCGCGAGCCTCATCATGTACCGTTCCGCGATCTCGGAGGCGGGCCTTGACAGCGCGATTTGGGGTCACATCGGAAACAATCATCTGCACGTGAACCTGCTGCCCCGAAACGAAGCGGATTTTTGCAGCGGCAAGGCGCTGATCGCGGACTGGGCGCGGAAAGTGAGCGAAATGGGCGGGACGATTTCCGCCGAGCACGGCGTGGGCAAGCTGAAGCGAGAGGCGCTCAGGATCATGTACGGTGATCGGCATATCCTTGAAATGGCCGCATTGAAGCGCGTCTTTGATCCCGGAGGGCTTCTCGGCGCCGGCACGGTCCTGCCCGCAGCGCTGTTCGCGCCCGCGGGCGCGGATCTTCGACCGCGCTGAAACGCTCTGCGGTCCGTCGGGCGTTGGCCGGGACGGACATCCTCGCGCGGTGCGAAGATTTATTCTAATTTTTTCATATGGCCGGCCGATAATACAGACAGGGAAAGGATTCCCTGCTTTTGGCGTGCCGCGTGATCGCCGTATTCGGGGCGGCGTGCGCCGGCTGTTGGACAAGGAGGTCTGCATATGAAAATCGAGTCGTATTCTATTCAAGCCGCATCCAATTGGAAATTTCATTCCGAAGACATTAAAATTCAGTCCGTAAAACAAACGGTCGTTCAAGCGGAAAGCCCGCCTCCCGCGCAAAGCGTGTCGCTGGAGCTTTCGGAGGATGCAAAAAACCTGCTCCAAAAGCTGCGGGCCGCGCAGGCGGAAACGGACAGGGGCAATCGTGCGCAGGCGGGGCGCGTTTCGGATTGCACTTCTTCTCCGCGAAACCTCGCGCTTGAGGTTCGGCGCAACATTCTGGAGGCGCTGCTTTACAGATTGTCGGGCAAAAGGTTCTCTTTCAGGACGATCTCGCTCGACATTGGGGCCTCGCGGAAGCCGCAGCCCGCCGAACAGGTCACATCGGGCGAACCCGTTGCGCTCGATCCGGGCTTCCGCGCGCCGCAGACGCAAACGATCCTGACGGAGGCGTCCTTTTTCGCATCGCATTACGAATCCGAATCGCTGCGCTATGAGGCGAAAGGTCTGATCCGCACCGCCGACGGGCGCGCGATTTCGGTCGACATCGGGCTTAACATGAACCGCGAGCTGTATACGAGCGTGAGCGCTTCCTTTGCGGGTACGGCTGCGGCGGTCTTGCAGCCGCAGCAGCAACAGCGCTTCACCGATCCCTTGGTTATAAACTTCTCGGGAACGGCGGCCTCCCTGACGGAGCGCAAGTTTGAGTTCGACCTCGACGCGGACGGCCGCCTCGACAGCATCAGCTTTGCCGCAGAGGGCAACGGTTTCCTCGCCCTCGACAAGAACGGCGACGGCCTTATCGGAGACGGTTCTGAGCTTTTCGGCCCGCAGAGCGGTTCGGGCTTCGGCGAACTGCGCGCCTACGATTCGGACGGCAACGGCTGGATCGACGAGAACGACAGCGTGTTCTCCAAGCTGCGCGTCTGGAGCAAGGACGCGGAGGGCGCCGACATCCTGTTTACGCTGCGGGAGGCGGATGTGGGCGCGATCTATCTGGGCGACATTTCCACGCAATACACTCTCGGCAGCGGCGCCGCGACCGACGGTATGCTTCGCTCGACGAGCATGTTCCTGAAAGAAAGCGGCGGTGCGGGCCTGATTTCGCACATCGACCTCGCCGTGTGACGCAAGGCCGCGTTCCGCCGGGAGCGCTTCGCGAAAAACGCCGCAGGACGCGCAAGGGCGCCTGCGGCATTCGCATTTTTTGCCCCCGGGGTCTGAACGGTGGGCAAGAAATGGGCAAGAAATGGGCAAAAGGCGGAAAGACGCGCGGTTTTCGGCGCGGCGGGATTGACTTTTGGGCCGTTGGCCTATAGAATGGAGGAAAGACCTTGCGCGGGGCGAGGGCGGTTTTACGCAACAGCA
>JAITAX010000139.1 GCA_031283865.1 Eubacteriales Family XIII. Incertae Sedis bacterium | reverse complement strand
ACGGACGGCGCGCGCATAGAAGAGCTTACGGCGGCGGTCATTGCGGCGCAGACGGTATACAATAACGCGTCTGCCGCGTCCGACGACATCAAGAACGCGCGTGATGCGCTTGCGGCTGCAATCGGGACATCGTCCGGCCCCGGTCAAACCGAACCTGAACCCGAGGACAAGGATGATTTCATTCTCGAACCCGGCGATTACAAGGCCGATATCAAACTGTGGCATTACAGTGCCAACCAAGCCTCGATGGGCAACGGTGCGCTCGCACACGACCAATCCTTTGTGCGCGTAGGCGAGGACGGCACGGCGGAAGCGCACATCTTTTTTGGACCGCTGACTTTCATAGGGCTGTCGGGACATCTTGAGCAGATTAAGCTTGTAACGAACATTCAAAAGGATGCCAACGGCATCGTTACAGGCTATGACAAGACACCCGCGACGGTAATCAGCGATTACGGAACATTGAAAGACAATTACGGCCCGATCAACATCGCTTCGTATCCGCATGAGGTTTCAATCCCCGTCGAGATCGGCAAAACCTACACGACCGTAGAGGTCTTTGTCCCGGTCATGGAAAAGGCCGTGGGCGGCGCGGGTACGCAGCTTGCGCGCTTGCAAATCGATTGGTCCGCATTCGGCGTCGAAGAGAAGCCGGAAACAGACAAGGCGGCGCTGAACGCAGCCGCAGCCTCCGCCGAAGCCGTCCTGAACGCGGGACGCGGCAACAAAACGGAATCAAGCTGGAACGCCTTTGTCAACGCGCTGAACGCGGCGAAAACCGTTGCGGCTGACGCGAGCGCGACGCAGAGCGCCGTCGATGCGGCCCTTGCGGCGCTGACTGCCGCGCAGAGCGGCCTTGCGGACGAACCGCCCGCCGCCAAGACGCCCGAAGCCTCGGCGACGGTGACGGTGACGACGACGCCCGAAGTCAGGGAAAGCAATTCCGCAAACGGCGGCACGGTGAAGATCGTCGAAAACACCGTGAGTGCGGAAGCCGTCGCGGAGATCGCGCAGCAAGCGGCTGCGGTCGCGGCACAGGCGAAATCGAACGCCGCCGCGAAGATCGCCGCCGGTGAAACCGTCGTCGCGGAGATAAAGATCGTAACGGCGCTGCCGCAGAACGTGAACCCCGCCGAAGTGAAAGAGACCGTAACCAACGTATCCGCTTCGGCCATAAGATCCATCATCGCGGAATCGGCCAAAGAAGCGCACATGGAGATCGTGCTGACCGTCGAAAACGGCCTTGCCTCCGTGACGCTCGACAGCGCGGAGATGGCAAGCCTCGTCGCAGGAGCGGATAACGCCACCGTCGAAAGCATCAGCATCACCGTCATTTCCGACGCACGCAATGCACAGACGCCGCTGCCCGCCCCGCAAAATGCCGCCGTGCCGGCCGGCAAGCTGCCTTTCGCGGTTGTGCTTTCCGCGGACGGCACACCGGTAACGGGCACGCTCACAAGCGAGATCGCAATCACGATCCCGCACGCCGCCCCCGCTGCGGGCAAGAAGCTCGTCGTGTACTATGTCGGGGCGGACGGAAGCAAGACAAAGCACGATGCAAGCTATGACGCGGCAAAAGGCACACTGACCTTTACGACGAAGCAAATCTGACGCGGGCAAAACAAAACGGCCCGGCTCCACTTTCTTTAAGGCCCCCGAGGCCCCGTCCGCGAAGAAGCGGCGCGGGGCCTTGGGATGTGCCATGAACAGGAGGATACAGCCTTGCAACCGAAAAAGATTCTTATGATCCTGCTCGCCCTGCTCACGGTCTTCGCGGCATTCGCCCCGGCCTCGTTCGCCGCAGGTGTCTTCTATGTGGAAGAGGAGGACATCAATCCCGGAGGCGCCGACCCGAATACGCCGGGCGGCAATACGGGCGGCGACACAAGCACGACCGCAAAGGCAGACCCCGCGAAGAACGGCAGGTACTACGTGCGCATCGATTTGTGGAACGCATCCGTAAACCAAGCGTCCATGGGCAACGTGGCGTTCAATTTCAATCCCAACGCCCTCTTGATTACATCGAACGGCACATACCGCCTGCAGGTCGGCACAAGACCCGTGGAGGTGTCGGGCTATACGACGGCCATCACGGAGGTGGAGGGCGCGAACGTGAGCGTCGTCAAGACGGGCAGCTTCACGACGAACACGAAGTTTGACGGCACGGCGCACAGCCTGAGCACGGTGCGCGTATTCGAGCTGCCGCTCGACAATACGACGACGGTCTATTACCCCATCCGCTTCAAGGTACCCTACACCCCGATGGACGCCGTGGGCGCGGCCACGGACGGTTGGCTCTCCGCGCGTCTCAAGATCGACTGGTCGAGCGTGACGGAAGCGGAATCGGGCGCATCGCTCGATCCGCCCACGAGCGTCACGACCGGTTCTTCGAGCCTCGACGCCGTGGCAAGCGCCCCGGCCGCAAGCCTTACGGACAGCGCGACGGGCATTAAGCTGACGGCCCCCGAGGGTACGATTCCGACGAACGCCGAACTGAAAGTCACGCTCATCGCGAGCGGCGCGGACTTCACGAAAGCCGAGGCCGCGCTCAAAGAGGCGCTCGGGGCGGAGGACGCGCCCAAATTCAAG
>JAITAX010000061.1 GCA_031283865.1 Eubacteriales Family XIII. Incertae Sedis bacterium | reverse complement strand
ATCCTGATCTCGCGGGCGGAGCCGGAGATCAACACGGTCAGCCTGCTGTCAAAGGGGCTTGTCGTCAACATCAGCGAGGAGGATCTTCGCTTCACAGAGGAAGAAACGGCGCAGTATTTCAAGCTGCTCGGCCTCGACCTGCCGCCGCAGAGCGTTTCGAACATCTACGGCGACACGAACGGCTGGGCTTTCGCCATGAATCTGATCGGCATCTCCCTGAAGAAAGCGCCGTCCATGGAGCGCAGCGCGCGCACAGCGATGAAGCTGAATATATTCAAGATGATCGAGGAAGAAAGCTTCCTCGTGATCTCAGAAAGGCTCCGCCGCTTCTTGGTCCGTCTGTCGCTGATCGATCACCTCTCGACGGACCTCATCGCCGACTTGGCCGACGACGAAAGTCTGCTCGCCGAAATGGAGGGGGTCAATTCTTTCATACGCTACGACATCTACTTGAACGCCTATCTCATACATCCGCTGTTCCTCGAGTATCTTCGGCAAAAACAGGGGCTGCTGGATGAGGAGGAGAAGCGCGGCGCCTATCTGAAAGCGGCGCGCTGGTGCGAAGAAAACGACTACAAGATGGACGCCATCTCCTACTGCGACAAGGCCGGCGCATACGAGGCAATCATCCGGATCGTACACTCTTTCCCCATGCAGGTCCCGTTTGAGCAGGCCGATTTCGTCCTCGGCATATACGACAGGGCGCCGCGAGAACTGCTGGAAAGCATCGCCCCCTATCACCTGCAGCGTTCGCGCCTGCTTTTAAGCGTCGGCCGCCATGAGGATGCCGTCGCGGAAACGCAGGCGCGCATAGAGAAATACGAAGCCCTGCCGCCGTCGGACTTCAACAATCGCGTCCTCTGCGGCGCGTATGAGGCGCTGGGTTTCGCGAGCTATCTGCGGCTGCCCTATACAGATCGCTGCGATTTTGACAAGCCGATGGAGAAAGCAAACGCCTACTACCTGCAAAGCCCGCACGAGCAGCACGAAATCATGACGAGCATGAGCCTGCACGCGTGGGCCTCCAAGGTCGGCACGACGCGGCGCGGCGCGATGGAGGAATACATAGAAACCCTGACGCGTACAATTCCCCATACGGCGAACATCCTGAACGGCTTCATGTACGGTCTGGACAGTCTGGCGCAGGGCGAACTGCACTTCTACAAGGGCGAGCTGCAGCAAGCCGAGCGCTTCCTCCTGCAGACGCTGGAGAAAGCGGAGGCGCGGAGGCAATACGAGATACGGGACCGCGCGCTGTTTTATCTGCTGCGCATCGGCGTCGCCCAAGGGAATTTTGAAAAGCTCGGGGACTTGCTCAAGGCATTGAACGCGCAGCTTGAAATCGGCGAATACGCCCTGCGTTTCATCTCGCACGACATCGTGATGGGCTGGTATTACGCCGCTCTCGGGCAGCCGCAGCCGGTCGCGAGCTGGCTGAAAGGCGGTTTTTCGCAAGATTTCATCGGCGCCTTTATCTCGGATTTCGGAAATTTCATCAAGATGAAAGTCTATTACGCCGACAAGCGCTATCACGAACTCCTGTCTTTCCTCGAGAGCGGACGGAGCGAGGGCGCGGTGCTGTTCGGAAAGCTGGAGAGGAAAGCGCTGGAGGCCGCCTGTCACTATCAGATGAAAAACAAGGAGGCGGCGCTGCGCGCCCTGCACGAAGCCTACGCGTTCGCGGAGTCGAACGACTTGACGATGCCCTTTATCGAACTGGGCAAGGACATGCGCACGCTCACCGCGGCGGCGCTGCGCGAAAAGGATTCGGATATCCCGCGGGGGTGGCTCGAAACGATCAACCGAAAGGCCGCCACCTATGCGAAGCGGCTGTCCGCCGTCGTCACGGAATACAAAAGGGTGAACAATCTGGGCGATGAGATACGCCTGTCGGCCAGAGAGACGGAGGTGCTGAACGACCTGTATCAGGGTCTCTCGCGCGCCGAAATCGCCGCCGGCCGCGGCCTGTCGATCAACACGGTGAAGCTGGTGCTGAGTACGGTCTACACGAAGCTGAACGCGGACAACGTGGCGGACGCCATACGCATCGCGCTCGACCGAAAGCTGATCCGGCAGTAAAACGCAAAAAGGCGGCGCGCGCATTCCCTTGCCCCTGCAAGGCCGTATGCGCGCGCCGCTTTTTTTTGTTGTCTGTGTCACAAGCCCGGTCCCCTATCGGCCGCTTTCCCGCCTGCGCAGATGCAGCGCGGACACGAGCAGCGCAACCGCAAGCAGCATCGCGAGGGCGCCGAGCGCGCGCGGCGCGTCAAAGCCGGCCGCAAACCCCGTCTGCGGCAGCTCGGACGGCGGCGTCACCTCCTGCGCCGTGTCGGGGTTCGGCGGATACGGTATATCCGGCTGCTCGGGCGCATCCGGCGTCGGTTCCTCCGGCGTCGGTTCGGGCGGCGTTACCCCGTCCGGCGGCGTCGCCGGAGGTCTGCGCGTCGACGGCGGTCTGCGCGGCGACGGCGGATTGTAGGTGTTCAAAACGGAGAGCGTCAGGTTGCCGGCTTTCCCGTAGGAAAGGACGGAAGCCTCATCGGCGGCGGCGGGTGTGACGCTTATCGCCCCGTCGGCGTCTACCGTAATGCGAATCGGACCGGACAACCCGATATGATTGGCCGGCGCCGATACCTCGGTCAGGATATATTCAGAATCCAAGGAAAGGTCTGTGAATGTAATCACGCCGTGCGTGGTCGTCATCGACTCGGAATAGCTGTTCCCCATCCCAATTCCTCGCAGGACAAATTCGGCGCCCTCCACGGATACGCCGCCGTCGTCGCTGTGCTTTACAACCGTGATGGCGACGGGCGTGGTCGTGGGCAGCGCTTGGGGCACGTACACATTCATAATGGAAAACACGAAATTGCCGCCGCTGTCCTGATAGACGGCAAATTCACCGGTGCCGAGATAGGACGGCATCGGAATTTCAACGGAATTGCCCGTATTGTGTATTTCAAAATTCACGGGGGCGGACAGCCCGATATGATAGGCCGGCGCCAACAGCTCGGTCAGGGTATAGCCTCCCGCGTAGTTGTATTCCGGCAGCAGCGTAAAGGAAGCCTTGCCGTGCGCGTTCACCACGGCCCGCTCGGAGTAGCTGCCGTCATTCTTTTTCAGGGCGAATACGGCGCCCTCCACGGAGGGCGTGACGCTCAAAGCGCCGGGGGTGCTGTGCTTCGCGATGGTGATGGTGACAGGCGGGGGATGGGGAACGGACGTGTTTGTGAACTGAACAAACACGTCGCTTGTCAACGACGCCGAAACGATCCTGCCCGGTTGCGAAGCATACCCATTTATTCTGTAGGAAACCGCGTAGTCTGCGCCGGGATCAAGCTCCGTGATCGTATAGTCGCCCAAGGGGAGAGTCCACGCAAAGGCCGCGTCGCCGGTCCCGGCGGTTAGTTTGAAAATTCCGTTTTGTCCGTTTGTCACAATTCTGTTATACTTGTCAAAATCAGCGGAGCTTACCGGCAACGTCCCCAAATTGACGGGATTGCCGACTGCGTCTGTCAGTCTGAACGAGAACGCAGTTCCGTTTGCGCCGTTTTTCAGCACAGTAAGCCGGCCGCTTTGGGAACTCAGCGGCAGGAAAGCCTGCCCGTAGACGGTGGCTTCGCTATTGGCCGTCAGCCCGATAAAGGCCTGTACTTTCTTCCAGTCCTGCTCGCCGGTTATCGGATCCTGATGCACGAGCACGACCGGCATGTTTATGGCGGACACGGTGGTTCTGGCCAGCGCGGTTATGGCGATGCCGTCAAGCGGTCGCTGATCGGGTACACGGATATAAAACTTCGCTTCTTTTTGAATCCCGGGTCCGCTATAGTTATCGTAGCCGTATTTCGTCAGATTCCCCGAAATAGCACCAAAGCTGCCGTCTGCATTCTTTGTATAAAAACCGATGGCACCGGCGCCGCTGCCCGCAGGGCCGTCCGTTTCCAAAAAGACGGGGTCATTCTTTAATAAGGTTTCATCGTCTTTGATTTTATAGGGTCCCCGGTAGAAAGCTCCGTTTGATGCAGGTATATCACTGACAGCCTGACCGTCAATAACAAGTTTCATCTGCCGCTGAACATTCAAGGGATTCGCGGACGGATTCGCGGCATACGCGGAGGCGTCCTCGACCAAGCGCTTCGTCAGCGCCACGAACTGCCGGTGCTTGATGCCGTCCGTGCTCTTCGGATCCCCCTTGCTCTTCTTGAGGAAGCTCGT
>JAITAX010000192.1 GCA_031283865.1 Eubacteriales Family XIII. Incertae Sedis bacterium | reverse complement strand
CGGGTATCTTGTGCTCGCTCGCGATGAAGGCCGCCTGATACACGAGCAGACGCGCGGCTTCTATCGAGGTCGCCATGTCCGCCAGCTTGAACTGGATCGCCTGCAACGCCGCGATGGGATGACCGAATTGCTCCCTTTCTTTCGCGTATTTCAGCGCCTGCTCATAGGCACCCTGCGCGATGCCCAGCGCCTGCGACGCAATCCCGATCCGCCCGTAGTCGAGCGTCGTCATCGCGATCTTGAAGCCCTGCCCCTCCTGCCCGAGCAGGTTCTCCGCCGGTATGCGCACGTTCTCGAAGACCAGTTCGTAGGTCGCCGACGCGCGAATGCCCATCTTTTTTTCTTTCTTGCCGAAGCTGAAGCCCGGCGTGCCTTTCTCCAAGATGAATGCCGCAATGCCCTTGTTGCCCTTGCTCTTGTCCATCTGCGCCGTGATGACGTAGGTGTCCGCATAGTAGCCGTTCGTGATGAACACCTTGGAGCCGTTAATCACGTATTCGTCGCCCTCGCGCACCGCCGTCGTGCGCGTACCCGACGCGTCGGAACCGGCCATGGCCTCCGTCAATCCGAAAGCGCCCATCTTTTGTCCCGTGGCAAGATCGGGCAGGTATTTCTTCTTCTGCGCTTCTGTCCCGAACAGGTAGATCGGGTTCGCGCAGAGGCTGGAATGTGCGGAAATCGTGACGCCCAGCGAGGCGTCCACGCGAGACAGCTCTTCCACCGTAATCGCATAGGAGATGTAGTCCGCGCCCACGCCGTCGTACTCCTCCGGGAAAGTGACGCCCGTCAATCCCAGTTCGCCGCATTCCTGCCACAGGTCCATCGGAAACTCTTCTTTTTCGTCCCGCTCCTCCGTACCCGGCGCGGCTTTCGCTTCGGCGAAATCGCGCACCATCTTGCGCATCATGATATGGTCTTCCGTTAATTCAAACCGCATTTTCGTACTCCTTTCAGATGAACACAGGCCCTTACAATAAAATTTTATCCTATCTGTTCGGCTGATAGCCGAGTTCTATGCCCGCAATGATGCCCATGTGAATGTTGGATGTACCCTCCAGCGTCTCGAACTGTTTCGCGTCGCGCAGCCACCTGCCGCAGGGGTACTCCGTCGAATAGCCGTAAGAGCCGTAGATCTTCATCGCCGTGTTCGCCGCGTGCACCGCCGCGTTGCAGCCCGACACCTTTGCCATCGAAGTCGCTTGCTGGCTCGGCATCTTGTTTTCTTTCAGCCACGCCGCCCTGTACACGAGGAATTTCGCCGCGTCGTCCTCCAGCTTCATCTCGGCGATCTGCTGCTGTATCATCTGGAACTTCCCGATCGGCTGCCCGAACTGCGTCCGCTCGTTCGCGTAGTTCACCGAACCCTCGAGGCAGGCCGCAGCCAGCGCCGCAGAACCCGTCGCGCAACCCATGCGCGTATTGTTCAGCATCCACATGCAGATCTGAAAGCCCTTGTTCACGGGTCCCAGCAGATTCTCTTTCGGTACGACCGCGTTTTCAAACACCAGCTCCGAGGTCGGCGCCGTCCACATCCCCACTTTCTTCGTGATCGGGATGCGCTCGATGCCGGGCGTGTTGTTGTAGTCGATGATGAAGCACGACAGCCCTTTCGCGCCGCCGCCCTCCGTCGTCACGGCGTACACGAGGCCGATGTCGCTCACATGCCCGCCCGAGATCCACATCTTCGAGCCGTTCAGCAGCCAGTGGTCGCCCTTGTCCGTCGCAAAGGTCTTCATGCTCCCCACGTCCGAACCCGAGTTGGCTTCCGTGATCGCAAAGCTTCCCACGGCCTCCCCGCTCACGAGGGGCGGTATGTACTTCGCTTTCTGCTCGTCCGTGCCCCATTCGTTGATCGTCATCGCGGGTCCCCAGCAGTTGCCGCTGATGGACAGCCGCCACGCCGTATGCACCTTTGCGATCTCGTACAGCGCCGTCACCGCCTCGAGCCAGCCCATGCCGTTCCCGCCGTACTCCTCCGGGATGCTCCAGCCCAGCAGGCCCAAGTCGCCCATCTTCGTCAATATCTCCCTGCGGTAGAAGTGGTTTTCTTCGTCATCCTCCACGTAGGGGGCAATTTCTTTCTCCGCAAAACTCCGGGCCATCTCCTGTACCATCTTTTGCTCTTCGGTTAAACTAAAATCCATATCTCCACCTCCTTATTCGACATTGAAAATCCGGCCGCGCGCCGGCGGCGCGCGGCCGCACCGTTATTCGATGATCGCGAGTACGCCGTCCTCTTCAACCGAGTCGCCCACCTGCACCGTAATCTCTTTCACGATGCCGGCCTCTCCGTACACGACGTTCTCCATTTTCATCGCTTCGATGATGAATGCTTCGTCGTCTTCCGTAACCATCTGCCCAACCTTGATGTTGATTTCCTTGATCTTTCCCGCTATCGTGCTTACCAATTCCGCCATCTTTTTTACCTCCTGATTTGATTTCCGCCGCGAAAACGCGGCGTCCGCGTGCGTTTGACCGCGCATTCGCGCGGAATCGCCTCATCGCCCGGCTCTTTTAGCGCCGCAACGGTTCGGCGAAGTGCTGCCGTTTGTTTGTATAGCGCTTACCGAGGGGCTGCGCGTCGAAAACCCGCAATCCCTTATTGAGGAAATAGTGCAAGAATCATACCGGGACACAGGGGTTCGGGCGCGCACCGCAGCCGGCCGGCCGGATGCCCGAATCGCCCGCAGGAGCAAGCGCAAAGCAACAGCGCCGCCGGATGAGGCCCTGCATAAATATGTATGGTTTTCCGTACACCTGTACGGTTCCCCCGTACACTTCCGCAAGACGAGGCCCGCGGCGCACGCAGGGCCTACAGACCCTTTTTTCTCCATATCTTGAGCGCCTTGGCCTCCTCGATCAGGCTGTCCCTGAAATCGGGGTGCGCAATCGAAATCAGACCCTCCGCACGCTGCCAAGACGACATCCCTTTCAGGTTGACCTTGCCGTATTCCGTGACGACGAACTGCACGCCGGCCCGCGTATCCGTGACAATCGAACCCAAGGTCAACATGCCCCGGATGCGGGAATGCACATTGCCCGCCTTGTCCTTGAACGTGGACGGCAGGCAGATGAAGCTCTTCCCCTCTTTGGAATTGTATGCGGCCTCCACGAAGTCCAACTGTCCGCCCGCGCCGCTGATGATGCTCGGACCCGCGCTTTCGGAGCAGACCTGCCCGGCCAGATCGATTTCGACGGCGCTGTTGATCGAGATCAGGCGGTCGATTTTGGACGCGATGAACGGGTGATTGGTGTAATCCACGGGATAGGCGGCCACGGCCGGATTGTCGCGCATGAAATCGTAGAGCTTCTGCGTCCCGGCGGCAAAGGAATAGGCCATTCTGCCGCGGTCCAGATTCTTGTACATGCCGGTTACGCGACCGTTCTCCACCATATCCACAAAGCCGTCCACGAGCATCTCCGTATGGATGCCCAGATCTTTCAAATCGGATTCCGCGATCATCATACCGAGGGCGTTCGGCATACCGCCGATGCCGAGCTGGATGCAGGCCCTGTCCGGAATCTCGGACAGGACGTAGCTTGCGATCTTCTTGTCGATCTCCGACGGCACGGCCGAGGGCAGGACGGGCAGCCCGCGCTTGCCGCCCTCCACGATGTAATCCACGTGCGAAATGTGGACCGCGTGGTCATAGCCGCCGTGAACCTTTGGCATATCCTCGTTGACCTCGACGATCACGGTGCGGGCCTTGTCGATTGAAGCCGCGTAATGCGAAACCGAAACACCGAAGCTGAAGTAACCGTAATCGTCCGGCGGCGCGGTCTGTATCGCGACGACGTCCGTGCGGCAGTTTTCCCGCATGTAGCGTGGCACCTCGGAATACTTGATGGGCGTGTAATAGGCTCTGCCCTGCTGCGCCAGCTTGCGCTCGTAGCCGCCCATATGCAAACTGTTCCAAGTAAAATGCTCGCCGGCCGGATCGTTCTCCAAGAATTTCAACGGCTTCATTACGATGCCCCCGCGAAAATTCACATCCGTGAGTTCCTCCATGCGATCAGCAATCGCGTCGCCTATCAGGTCGGCGGAGCTGGCGGCCCATGAAAACTCCACCCAATCCCCGCTTTTTACGACTTTCGCGGCCTCCGCCGCCGAAACGCATTTGCTTCTGTACTCATCTGTAAGCTTCATACTTCAATCCTCTCTGTTCTTGCGCGAACACCGCGCCTCTGCGCCTTTGGTTTGATAAATTTTTAACATGCAAGAAGTATACCAAAACCGCACACAAAAGGGGCCGTGACCGAAACGATCACAGCCCCTCGTCCGCTGCCCCCCGGTCACGGGACACTTCCGTGCGTGGACGGGCGGGTATTCGATTCGGGCCGTCTCCCGTCAGCCCCAGATCTCCGCGTCCGTGAGCTTGGCCGCGGGCGCGTCCTTGACCTCGTAGGCGATGCGGCTCACGTTAATCAGGTGGTGGAACCACAGGTTTTCGCTGAGGCTGTTGTTGCCCCAGGTGCCGCAGCCCAGCGTCGCCGTCGGGTTCAGCCCGTT
>JAITAX010000178.1 GCA_031283865.1 Eubacteriales Family XIII. Incertae Sedis bacterium | reverse complement strand
ACGGGGAGAAATGAATGTTGTTCAAATGAGCCTGTCGGCGGCTTTCATGATCGCGGCGACGGTGATCCTGCGGGCGCTTTTGATGTACAGGCTTCCGAAAGGGACATTTTTGGCCTTATGGGGCGTCGCGCTCTGTCGCCTGCTGATTCCGTTTTCCGTTCCGGCGAAAACGAGCATCTTCGGATTGATGGATTATATCGGGGCGCGAATGGCGGGCAGTCCGGCCGGTCCGGCCGCTTTGCGGCACCCGGGCGAAACGACCGTCCCGGCGAACACGGCAAGCGATCCCGTTGCGGGCGCAATTTCCGACGATGCGATAAGCGTTTTGCCGCCCTTGTTCTTTGTTTGGCTTGCGGGGGCGGTAATCTTCGGCGCGTACTTCACGATTGCTTATTGCAGATGCCATCGGAGGTTTTCGGCTTCCCTGCCGTGCGACAACAGCTTCGTCGCGGCGTGGCGGGAGAAGCACAGACTGAAACGAACCTATGCCGTTCGCGTGTCGGACAAAATCGAGCTTCCGCTCACCTACGGCATATTTCGCCCCGTCATCCTGCTTCCGAAAGGAACGGATTTCGCGGACGAGGAACGGCTGTCGTATGTCCTCATGCACGAATGGACACACATCCGGCGCTTTGACGCGTTGATCAAGCTTCTTGCGACGGCGGCCCTATGCGTCCATTGGTTTAACCCGCTCGTCTTTGTCATGTACATTCTTTTGAACCGGGACATTGAAATATCCTGTGACGAAAGGGTGCTGCGGGCATTCGGGGAAACGCCGAAATCAGCGTATGCGCTCACGCTGATCGGCATGGAAGAGAAGAAAAGCGCATGCTTGCCGCTGTGCAGCGCTTTCAGCAAATACGCGATTGAAGAAAGGATTCATGCAATTATGAAAATGAAAAAAGGTTCTTTTGCGGGAATGTTGATTGCCGCGCTCCTCGTCGTCGGAACGATGACCGTCTTTGCCACTTCCGCCGCGGGAAGCGGGTCAACCGTTGAAAACAGCAATTTCAAAACAGCGGAGGCATACGCCCGAGTGAATGCGCCCGGCGGCGATGCGCCGGAGGCGCCGTATCCCATGCGGGGCGACATAAGCGCAGCGAAGTATCTGTATACGCTCGGCTTCTTGGAGGGCGATGCGGATGATTTCCGTCAGATTTACAGTTTTAATGGGAAGTGGGTGCGCGCCGTATACGATCCCAATATTTGGAATGGGTATAATTATTCCCGTTTTTCCTACCAAGAGGCGGATACTCGGTACGGTGAATCCGTCGGCGTAAAGGTTATCCGAGACGAACAGACGAACGAAATCAGGGGCTTGGCCGAACTGTCCGCGAGCGAGCTCGATGCGGTGCGGGAGAAAATGAGTCCGCTTGAATAGCACACAGGGGACCGGAACACAGGGGGCGGCGGTCCGGGACCGCCCCCTTTCGGCAACCCGAAACCGGGCTATTCGATAACATTGATTAACAAAAGGCGCGCGCCGTCCGTACAGGTGAGGCTCGTACCCGGAGAGGTCCATTGGGAGAACATTTGCCGGCCTTGCAGCACATGCGCGGCATAGGATTCCGGCGTCGCGGGAACCACCAGCGTCGCCCGGAGGACGTCGTTCCACACCTGCAGCTCGGCATCGCCGGGCGCATTCGCAGGCGCGTAACCCGCGGGTTCGGGCAATTCCGTCAGCGGTCTGCGGTCGCTGAGCCGATACGGCATTCCCTGCGATTTTGGGACGTAATACAGATCCTCCGAGGTCAGCGCGAAATCGGACACGGCTTCCGCGAGAACCGTTTTCGCCGGGCCGTCCGCAAGGCTTTGCCGGCGGATGAGATGGTCTTCATCCAAGTAGTATACGGCATCGTCGTCCCCGATATAGAACCGCCTCTGCTCGCCCTGCGGCTTGTCGGTCACGCGCGCGGTCGCCCCGGTATTCAGATTCACGCGATACACATAGGCGTCGTTTGCCCACACGCCGTCCGCATAATATTTTGCGACGATGAAAAGTTCGTCCCCCCTGACGGCGATCCCATCCGAAAACGCGTAGTACAGATCCGGGTCGCCCACCTGTCTGAACGCATCCTCCCCGTCGGCGCGCGCCCACAGGTTCGCGGTAAACGGCATGCCAAAATGCTGAACCGCGATGAGCCGGCCGCCCACGGCGCGGGCGGCGCTGCCCGGCAATGTTTCGATCACGCCGTCCGGCCCGAGCAGAAAGCTATAGTCCGCGCCCATGGTCGCGCCGCCTGCGTGGTAGGCCAGAAACACCTTGCCGTCCTCGGTCCGCAGCTCGGGGCGCGCGAACGACGCGCCGTCGACGGACGCGGGATCAATGGGGAGATCGTAAACAGCCTTGGCTTTCCGAGGCGCGTTCAGCGGCGCGCTGTATATCTTCCCGTCCCTCCCCTCATAGTAAACCGTATCGCCTGCGAATGCGCAGGCCCCGAAAGAATCCCCCCACATCTTGAGCGGCAGATCGATCGACAATATGCCGGATTCCCATTGCGCGCCGCTGTCGATCACGAGGCCGGACGCGGCGCCGAAGCTGTTCGCCCAACGAAATTCAGTATATGTATATTGCCAAATCAGGGGGAAATAGGTTATATCGCGAAAGCTTAGGAAAGGCCACGCGCTCTCGTCCTGCGCGTACAGACGCCCGTTGACATAGATCGGCAGATCGGCCGCGGACGCCGTATAGGCGGAGCGATTCGCGGTTTTGCTTCGCTCCTCCGCAAATTCGCCCGGCTTGCCCGTCGTTTCCACATACAGCGCGTTTCCGTCCCACTCGGTTTCCACGCCGAGAAAACGGCAGTCCGCATAGGTCATGGGGAAGTAGGTGATGTCCTTGTAGACGATCAGCGGATACTTTCGATACGCGTTGTTGATGACGCGGCCGTTCAGCGTCACCCCGAAAGACGGCAGCGTCACGTTCACGGTCCGCCCCGCAGCGTGGCCGGCAGCCGGCCAAAAGCAGAGCGCCGCCGCCGACAGGCACAAAACCGCAAGGCCGACGCAGAGATGCGATAGGACCCCCCTGCGGCCCCGGCGATAGTACACAGACACAGTGCAAGACATAATGCAATCCCCCTTTCAAATTCCGGTTATGAGCTGCGCGAAATCTCCCCCGCACGCCTTTGGCGAAAGTCTTGACACCGCCTACGCAAGTTCCACGCGCAGGCTCAGGCCCTCGCCGAGCAGGAAGAGAACGGCCTCCGAGACGCGCACGCCGCGGATTTCCTCGATTGCTTTCTTGTAGACGGCGAGCTGGGGGCGGTGGCGCTCGACGAGGCGGCGCTGTGCTTCCTCGCGCGAGCCTTGCCCGTATGCGAAGCTCCGGCCCGATTTATAGTCGATCAAAACGGCCGTGCCGCCCTCGACAAACCAACAGTCGATCACACCCTGCACGAGGACGCCCTCCCTTTCGCGCACATCCTGTATGACGAAAGGCGTTTCTTTGTAAAGCTCGGACGCCGCCGCCGCGCGCCCGCAGATGTCGGATTCGAGAAAATTCCGCAGGCGGCGGATGTCCACAGCCGCAAACTCCTCCGGCGTGAACAGGCCGCGCGCGACCAAAGCCCGCAGGGTTTCCTCCAAACCGCCGCCGCGCGCGCGCGCCTCCCGCGCGGCGCGGAAGTCCAAGTGTTCGAGCGCCCTGTGCAGGAGGCTGCCCCTCTCGGCGGCGTCCGGCGCGCGCTCCCCCGACAGAAAGCGCGGCGCGAGCGCGGCAAAAGGCTCTTCCGCCCGCGCCGCAGAGAGTTCGATCGATTCCGTGGCCGCATATTTGGACTTCAGGGACACCGCGCGCGCGTGGGGATAGACAAAGCCGAGACGGCGCTCTGTCTCGCGCTCCGTTTCGGGATCGAAAGCTGCGGGCGACGACAGAAATTCCCGCAGCCTCGAAGAGCACCGTCCCTCCGGGGACAAGGCCGCGTCGACCGGGACGGAACGCTCGCAGACGCGAAAGCCCGCATCCTCCGCGATCTGCGCGATAAGTTCCAGATGGGATCGCCCGTCTATCGCCGCGTCGCGCGCTTTCAGGCCCGCAAGGCCGCCCTTTGCGGTGCCGAGCAGGATCAGCCGGTCCATGGCCCGCGTGAACGCGACATACAGAATGCGAATCTCTTCCGCAAGGTTTTCCGCCGACTTCTTGCTTCCGATCACATGCTGCAGCAGGGTGTTTCTGTACAGGCCCCTCGCGGGATCCGTGCTGCGCAGTGCAAGTCCGAGATCCTTATGCACGCTGACCGCGCCCAAGGGTTCCGAAACGAAACGCCTGCCGAGACCCGCGACGATAACGACCGGAAATTCAAGCCCCTTGCTCTTGTGAACGGTCATGATGCGCAGCGCGTCCTCGCCCCCGCCGGTCAATCGCACCTGCCCCACATCCACTTTCCGCCGGATGTGTTCAACGTAGCTTATAAAGCCTGCAAGTCCCCGCATATGCGTATTCTGAAAATCCAGAGCCTTATCCGCCAGCGCCCGCAGGTTGGCCTGCCGCTGCACGCCGCCCGGCAACGCGCCCGCGAAGATATAGTAGCCGCTTTCCCGCAGCAAGGTCCATACAAATTCATCCAAGGGCATAAAGGCGGCGTTTTCGCGCCAAGCCGCAAGCCGCGCAAGCATATCGCGGATCTTCTCGCGCAGCGAAGCGGAGACCCCCGCGCGCAAGACCTCGTCCGGCGGCGCGTCCGCGCAAAAGAACAGTGCGTCGCAGTAGGCGGCGCGCGGCGCGGCCAGCCGAATATCCATCAAATCCTCCGTCGAAAAGCCGAAGATCGGCGCGTACATGACGGAAAGCAGGGGGATATCCCGCCGCCTGTTGTCTATGACGCGCAGCAGGTTCATAAAGGTTTCGATTTCCGCCGTGTCGAAATAGCCTACACCCGTATCCGTGAAAGCCGGCAGGCCGTTCTCCGCGAACACGCGCTGAAACACGTCGGCCCTGTTCCTCGCCCCGCGCATCAGTATCACGATATCGCGCAGCATCAGCTCCCGCAGCACCCTCTCCTTGGCATCGTAGAACCGCCGCGGTTTGCCGTCCGGTTCCCGCAGTTCCTCCTTGATGATCGCGACGGCCGCAAGCGCCTCGCGCTCCGCGCTTTGCAGTTCCCGCAGGACGCGCGTCCCCTCATCCGCGCCGCCGGCGTTCGCCTCGTCGGGGTCCCCCTCGCGCACAGGATCTGTCGTCTCGCCGTCCTCGCCATCCTGCGTCGCGTCGCCGTCCAGCACGCAAAGCAGCGCCTCCCGGTTCCAACGCGCCTCATCCGCGAATGCGGGAAGCCCCCTGTGCAGGGCCGCGTTTTCGTCGTAGTGCATCTCCGCCGTGTCGGCGTTCATAATGCGGCTGAAAATCCCGTTGATCGCGTCTATGACGGGCTGCTTGCTGCGGTAATTCAGGTTCAGGTCGAAACGCTCCGCCTCCGCGTTCCCGCCGCTGCCGTATTCGCGGTATTCATCGTACTTTTGCATAAACAGCTCCGGTGCCGCGAGGCGGAACTTGTATATGCTCTGCTTCACGTCGCCGACCATGAATAGATTCGCGTCCCCGCTGATCTTGTTTATCAGCGCGTCCTGCATGATATTGCTGTCCTGATATTCGTCGATAAAGATGTGGCTGAAGCGCTCCCGGCAGGCCGCCGCGACCTCCGCGTCGCCGAGAATCTTGAGGGCGTAATGCTCCGCGTCGGCGAAGTCCATGAGGTCGCGCTCCAGTTTTTTGCGCGTGAATATCTCGTGAAACGCCTCCAGCAACCCGGACAGGTAGGCGGCGTAAGGGGCCGTGCCGTTGATCTCGGCGGCATAATCCGCCAAAGACCGCCGGCAATAACGTTCCGTCAGGCCCGCGCGCAGCAGACGCTTCGCC
>JAITAX010000163.1 GCA_031283865.1 Eubacteriales Family XIII. Incertae Sedis bacterium | reverse complement strand
GCTGATCTCGAGACCCGCCGATTGAAGCGCCCTTATGGCCGCCTCGCGGCCGGAGCCGGGGCCCTTGACGTAGACTTCGACGTTCTTCAGCCCGTGTTCCATCGCGCCCTTTGCGGCCTCCTCAGCCGCCATCTGCGCGGCGAAAGGCGTGGATTTCCTCGAACCCTTGAAGCCGAGCGAACCCGCGCTCGACCACGAAAGGGCGTTGCCCGAGAGGTCCGTCAGCGTTACCAGCGTATTGTTAAAGGTGGATTGGATATGCGCCTGACCCTTTTCGATGTTCTTGCGCTCTCTCCTCTTTTTGCGAACCGTCTTCTTTACGGCCTTAGCCATTCTCGTACCTCCTTACCTCGCGGCTTTCTTTTTCCTGCCCACGGTTTTCTTAGGACCCTTTCGCGTCCTTGCGTTCGTCTTCGTGTTCTGACCCCTGACAGGCAGTCCGCGCCTGTGTCTTATGCCCCTGTAGCAGCCGATCTCCATGAGCCGTTTGATGTTCAGCGACACCTCTCTGCGCAGGTCGCCCTCCACCATATATTCGGAATCTATGATTTTCCTGATCGCGCCGGCCTCATCCTCCGAAAGGTCTTTCACCCTCGTGTCGGGGTTGATGCCGGACTTTTTCAAAATCTCGACGGCTGTCGGTCTGCCTATGCCGTAGATGTACGTCAAACCGATTTCGATTCGCTTGTCGCGTGGTAGGTCTACACCGGCTATACGCGCCATGTTGCATTTCTCCTTTCTGAAAATTACCTAAAAGTCACCCTTGCGTCTGCTTGTGCTTGGGGTTTTCGCAGATCACCATGACCTTGCCCCTGCGCTTTATGACCTTGCATTTTTCGCAAATCGGTTTTACCGAGCTTCTGACTTTCATCCTGCTCCTCCTATCATCCCTTATCGCGCCATGTGATCCGGCCTCTCGTCAGATCGTAAGGCGACAGTTCTACTTTAACGCGATCCCCCGGCAGTATCCGGATAAAGTTCATTCGGATCTTGCCGGAAATATGCGCGAGAATTTCATAGCCGTTTTCCAGCTTCACGATGAACATGGCGTTTGGCTGAGACTCGATCACGGTGCCGAACACCTCTATGACATCCTTTTTCGCCATAATGTAAAGACTCCTTTATTCCAGCGTAAGCAGCTCGGGCAAGTCTCCCGTGATGGCCACGGTATTCTCGTAGTGCGCGGACAGGCTGCCGTCCCTTGTCACAGCCGTCCAATTGTCGAGCAGCACTTCCACTTCATAAGAACCCGCTGTAATCATGGGTTCTATGGCGAATACCATGCCTTGCGCGAGCCTCGGTCCACTGCCCGGTTTGCCGTAGTTCGGAATCTGCGGATCTTCGTGCATATCCTTTCCGACGCCGTGTCCCACGAAATCCCGCACGACCGAAAAGCGCTCCGATTCGGCCTTGCACTGAATCGCGTGCGAGATGTCCGACAGTCTGCATCCGACGCGGCAAAACTTGAGTCCCTCGAAAAAACAGGCTTCCGTGACCTCGATGAGGCGGCGGGCCTCGTCGCTGACCCTGCCGACCGCATAGGTCCGCGCGGCGTCGCTGACATAGCCTTTCCACGTGGCGCCGACGTCCACGCTGACGATGTCGCCCTCGCGAAGCAGCCTTGATTTCTTGGGGATCCCGTGGATCACCTCTTCGTTCACGGAGACGCAGGCAGCCGCAGGATAGCCGTTGTATCCCTTGAACGTCGGCGTCATGCCGTTTTCCGTTATCGTCTTCTCGACGTAGTCCGCTATGTCTTTCGTGCTGACGCCCGGCTTAATCAAATGCGCAAGCGTGCGGAGCACGGCTGCCGTCACGCTGCCGGATTCGCGCATCAGTTCGATCTCCGCCGGCGATTTAATGATAATCATGCGCGCAGCGCCTTGAGGATGTCCGCGAACACGGCGTCGGGACCGCTTGCGCCGCTTGCCGCTATGCGCAGCAGCAGCTTCCTCTCTTCGTAATACGCCGTGAGCGGGGCCGTGTTCACATTGTAGACCTCGATGCGGTTGCGCACCGTTTCCTCGTTGTCGTCGTCGCGCGCGTACAGCGCACCGTCGCAGGCGTCGCACAGTCCCGCGCGCGCGGGCGGGATGTCCGTCACATGGTAGGACGCGCCGCAGCTGCGGCAGACGCGCCGTCCGGATATGCGCCGCACGAGTTCCTCCGTCGGAACATCCAGCAAGAGGACCCCGTCGATTCCCCTGCCCGCTGCGGCCAGATGGCGGTCCAGCGCGTCCGCCTGCTCCGTCGTTCGCGGGAAACCGTCGAGCAGAAAGCCGTTCCTGCAGTCGTTCGCGTCTATGCGATCCAGCGCGATGGCGATCACAACCGCGTCGGGGACCAGCTCGCCCCGGTCCATATAGCCTTTCGCTTCCTTGCCGAGAGCCGTTCCCTCCGCTATATTCGCCCTGAATATATCGCCCGTGGATACGGCCGGCACGCCGAGGCGTTCCGTGAGCCGCGCGGCCTGCGTACCCTTGCCGGAACCCGGGGCGCCCAGCAATATGATGTTTCTGCTTCCCCGCTCCGTCATTTCAGGAATCCTTGATAATTTCGCATCACCATCTGCGATTCGAGCTGTTTCATCGTGTCAAGTCCGACGCCCACCGCTATGAGCAGCGAGGTGCCGCCGAAGCTGATCTGCAGCGCGGTCGCGCCTTGAATCAGCGTGGGAAGCGTCGCGATCACGGCGAGAAAGACGGCGCCGACAAAGGTTATGCGCGTCATGACCCTGTTCAGGTATTCCGTCGTCGCCCGCCCGGGCCTGATGCCGGGAACAAAGCCGCCGTTCGCCCGCATATTGTCCGAAACCTCCTTGGGATTGAAAGTCACGGCGGTGTAGAAATACGTGAAGAACATGATAAGGATGACGTTCAGCGCCCCGTAGGTCCACACGCCGAACCCGCCGCCCGCAGGCGACAGCCACTTCGTGATCCATTCCGAAACGCCGGACGTGGACGACATGAAATACTGAATCGTAAGCGGAAACTGCAGGATCGAAAGCGCGAAGATCACGGGGATGACGCCCGCTTGGTTGACCTTGATCGGAATGTGCGTACTCTGCCCGCCGTACATCTTTCTGCCGACGACGCGCTTCGCGTACTGCACGGGTATGCGCCGCTGCCCCTGCTGCACCTCGACGATGCCCACGATCACGAGCAGCGCGAAGAAAGCGAAGAGGATGAGGGAGATCAGCGAAACCTGTCCCGCCCTGTACTGCACGAAAGAATTGTACACGGCGAGCGGCGCGCGCGCGATGATGCCGCCGAAGATAATCAGCGATATGCCGTTGCCTATGCCGTTCTCGTTGATCTGCTCGCCGAGCCACATGAGGAAAGCCGTACCCGCCGTCAGCACCAGCACGATGACCGCAAACGAGAAGAAACCCGCATCCGCGCGGATCGCAGGCTTGAACAGGCCCACCGTCATGCCGATTGCCTGGATGAAAGCCAAGATGACCGTCAGATAGCGCGTGTACTGCGCGATCTTCTTCCTGCCCTCCGTACCCTCCTTAGCCAGCGCCTCAAGGTAGGGAATGGCTATGGTTAAGAGCTGCAGGATGATGGACGCCGTGACGTAGGGCGTGATGCTCAGAGCGAAGATCGTAAAATTGCTGAAGGCGCCGCCTGAAAACAGGTTGAAGAATTGAAAAAGACCTTCGTCTCCGCCGAGCAGCTGCTCCAACCGGCTCCTGTCGATGAACGGCACGGGTATGTTTGCACCCACGCGAAACACGAGAAGCATCAGAAGCGTGAAGATCATCTTTCTTCGGATGTCTACGACCTTCCAAGCTTGGGCGACCGTCTTTAGCATATTCATCCTAAATCACCTCTGCCTTCCCGCCGGCGGCCTCGATCTTCGCCACAGCGGTCTTGCTGAATTTGTTGGCCTTTACGGTGAGGTTTTTCTCAAGCGTCCCGTCGCCGAGGATCTTGACACCGTCGAGGAGCTTTCTCACGATGCGGCGTTCGAGCAGAAGCTGCGGCGTGATCTCCGCGCCCGCCTCAAAGCGATTCAGATCATCGATATTCAAGGTCGCGTACTCTTTTTTCCATATGTTCGTGAAACCCCTCTTGGGTATGCGCCTGTAGAGGGGCATCTGTCCGCCCTCAAAACCCGGCCGCGTGCCGCCGCCGCTTCTGGAATTTTGGCCGTTCATGCCGCGCCCGGCGGTCTTGCCCTGCCCCGTCGCCGTACCCCGGCCCTTGCGCTTGGGCGCTTTTGTCGAGCCGGCGGGTTTCCTTAGTTCATGCAGTTTCATAGTGTTTCTTTCCTCTTACTCTCTTACACGTCCGTTACCGTCAAAAGATGCCTGACTTTCCTGACGGCGCCGCGTGTCTGCGGCGTATCCGGCAGTTCGACCTCACTTTGCATTTTTCGCAGTCCCAGCGCTTCGACCGTCCGCCTT